>CAJWOS010000125.1 GCA_913044235.1 uncultured Pseudomonadota bacterium | reverse complement strand
TGGTGCAGCTCGTCGCGGTGGGTTTGGTCTCGTGGCCCATCTTCCAGCAGGCATCCGAAGGCTTCGTCTCCAAGGATCCCGGCAGCTATACCGAACAACTTGTCGCGCTTGCCATCCTCGCTGCCGTCGTCATCGGAGACTTCGTCACCGCAGGAATGGTGCCGCTGTTGATGGAGGTCGGCCACCTCTTGGAAGAGCGCTCGATCATGGGCGCCCGTGCCGCCATCGATGGCATCCAGAAGCTCCAGGCCCGCAGCGCGACTCTCTTGGACGACGGTCAGGAGCGCACAGTCGATCCCGAGACGCTCCAAGTGGGGGATCGGGTCCTCGTGCGCCCCGGGGAGACCATCCCGGCCGACGCCGTGGTTCTCCAGGGCCACTCCAGTGTCGACCAGGCTTCGGTCACGGGAGAGAGCCTCCACGAAGACGTCGCACCGGGCAGTCCGGTCTTTGCGGGCACCGCAAACCTCGACGGCTTGCTCCAGCTCGAGGTCCGAAGTGTCGGCGAAGACACGGCACTGGGACGGGTCATCGCCCTCCTGCAGGAGGCTGAAGACAGCAAGGCCCCCATCACCCGACTCCTCGAGCGATATGCCACGGCATACCTTCCCCTGGTTCTGGTGGTTGCAGCCATCGTGCTCTTCCTCACCGGGCAGGTGGAGCGCTCGATTGCGGTTTTGGTGGTCGCCTGCCCATGCGCACTGGTGCTCTCCGGACCCGCAGCCATGGTCGCTGCCCTGGCCGTAGCCTCGCGCTGGGGCATCCTGATCAAAGGTCCGAGCTTCCTGGAGCGGGTGAGTGAAGTCGACACAGTCGTGCTCGACAAGACAGGCACCGTCACGCTCGGCACCCTCACCGTGTTGTCGGCCCACCCGGTTGAGGGCGTGGACACCGCGGACCTGCTGGAAGTGGCAGGGCGCTGCGGTCACGGATCGCTGCACCCGGCATCGCGTGCAGCTGTCGAGGCCGCCCGTGCTGCCGGTATTGAACCCGTTGCCCCCTCAGAGCTTCGAGAAGAAGCAGGACAGGGCGTCGAAGCCGAGACCGAATCTGGACTGCTGCGTCTGGGACGCGCCAGCTGGCTCGCAGCCAAAGGACTCACGGTCGTCGCCAACCCACCACCCATCGGCATTGCCGTCTACGTGTCTCGTGGCGACAAGGTGCTGGGATGGCTCGAGCTGGCCGACACCCCCCGACCCGAAGCGGCGGAGGCCTTGGCAGGACTGCGGGCTCTGGGAGCCAAGCGCTTGGTCTTGCTCACCGGCGACCGAGAACACGTGGCCGCTCAAGTGGCAGAAGCCCTCGGGTTCGACGACTACGAGGCGGAGGTACTGCCGGAGCGCAAGGCCGAGCTGATCGCCGAAGAACAGGCTGCAGGACGACGGGTGATGATGGTGGGCGACGGCATCAATGATGCTCTCGCCCTCCGAAGCGCCGATGTGGGCGTAGCTGTGGGCGCGGTCATCAACGAGGTCGCGCTGGGAGGTGCCGACATCGCCCTGATGGGCAACAACCTGGCTCGGCTGCCCGAGATGGTAGAGCTCGCCAATCGGACCCGCCACACCATCAAGATCAACGTGCTGGTGGGCGGTGGCTTTTCCGTCTTCATGCTCACGATTGCCGCGCTGGGTCTGATCAATCCGATGCTGGGAGCCCTACTGCACAACGGTGGTGCAATCTTCGTGGTCGCCAACTCCGCACGACTGCTGGCGCAACACGAGAGCGAGGCTTCGCGCCTCACTGCTGCAGCAGAGGCCAACATCGAGTCCACAGACACGCAGGAGCAGCCCACAGAGGTCCTCCCGGCTGTTTCCGATAAAGCGGTATGATGTGAGGGTTGGCGATTACCCCCGCCCGGCCGTCAAGCGGCTCCCTTCCACTTCACACCGATCTCGAACCCGGTAAAATCCGCAACACGCTCAATCCACTCCACAAGCCGGGTGTCGGACCGGACTGCGTCTCGCGGTGGCGTGGCGTTTGGCGTGATGGCGATGTGCAGTAGGTAGGGCCAGATCGCGCAGTCGACTGTGGAGGGCCGATTGCCGCAGAGAAAGGACTGGCCAACCAGTCGGGAAGACGTGGCCTGAATGAGTGCGCTCGAGGCGATGTGTCCCGCTTCGGGGATGGCCATGGTCTGTTGGGCGGCCCGCCGGCTCTGCGTACGCCGGACACAGAAGAGCACAAAGGGGATGGCTATCGAAGGGAGATATCGGGCCATCGCCTTGGCCGTGACTGCTTTTTGATGGAGCCAACCATCGCGCAGGGTGAAGCGATCGTGCAGACACGCATCGAAGCAGGTGCGCTCCACCAACGAGGCCAGCGACCGACCACTCTCCAGAGCCTCGGGATCGAGATTCCGGTCGAGTCCGGCATCCTTCTCCAGGAGTGCGATAAACGCGTTCGACTCCCGTTGAATGCGACCATCGGGCCACCGGATAAAGGGCACAAATCCGGTAGAAGACTTGTACGTACACTCCCATATGGTGGTATGTGGTGTCTTGGTCAGTCGAAGGTATGCGGCCATCTTCGCGGCCACGGGACTCTCGGAGATCGGCAGCCCGTAGGCCGGTGGTGCCTGCACCAGTTGCGGCAGTACTGCTCGATCCATCGTTTGCTCCCCGTGCCTGTTCCGCGTACGGCTTAACCTCAATCCATGAACCGCCAACCGCGGCGCAACAACCTGCACAGTTGGTCCCTCATCTGGTCCCTCATCGAACCGGGCCTGGAGCTCAGTGTCCGCAACCATCGTGGTTCTGCGTGGCATTCCTCGGCTGGACCGGAACACTGCCTCCTCATCCCGCTTGAATGTCGACGCTTCGAAGGGCAGTTCCGAGTGTGCACACACACCCGCTCACTCCCTTCCAGCCACCTTTAGGGGCACTGTACCGCTTCGAACCACAGCTCGTTGTTGTCTTCCAGGCATTCTTCGAGCACGATCTCCGCACCATTGTCGTCGTCCACCACAAGCCAGAGCGCCTCTTCCAAGACATCGCTCGGAGCCAGCTCGAACCGCAGCACTGCCGAGGCAGCGCCGGGTGCGACCGACTGGGTGGTCCACTCCGTTCCCAGATGCACGGGATCGGAAGGTTGGGTGTATAGGGAGACCGGCACACCAGCGTCGAAGTCGACTGAACCAGAGTTTCCAGCTCGTACGAGGACCGAAATCCGGCCTTCCTCACACTCCGACAGGCAGAGCTCCGCCACGGGAACCGGATCGGCCACCTGCCACGAGGCAAGTGGTTGGGGATCCCCACTGCGAAAGTTGTTGTGGGTGGGCCAGTTGCTGACTGCCGGTGCCGGGATGGACAGGTCGTCACCCACATTGACAATCGAGTAGGCATGCTGATTCCAGACTGGCCGGCTCATCAACCACCCGCCCTCCGCCGCACCCAGCACATAGAGCCCCACCCGATTTTCACCCTGATGGCCCCCCCCATTCGGCACGATGATCTCAGAAGCGCCATCGCCATCGAGATCCGCGATTGTGGGGTATTCGTGCAGCGTGCGGGAGGCATGGCGGTCGTCTTCGAGTCGAACCGCACCATCTTCACCCGCGAGAATCCAGAGTCGGGTTTCGTCGGCGTACACCACCTCGGGGCGCCCATCGGCCTCGAAATCGAACACCACAGATCCAGTGGCATAGCTGGAGTCATCCGAGACAGGATGGCTCCACAACACGGTTCCGTCTCGCTCATACACGGTGTAGGTCTCGGCCTCAGCAACGCCGATCTCCACCTCACCGTCGATGTCGAAATCCGAAATGGTCGGCGGTCCGCCCGTGCCCCCGCCCACCAGAGTCCACGAAGACAAGACCCTGCAGTCGTGGTCGTACACCCCGACCACACCGTTTCCAACCACCACAACCTCGCCAAAGCCGTCAGCATTCACATCCGCTGGCGCCGTGTACCCATCTTCGAGACCTGATGCCTGGCAGATGGTGTTGCCCTGCGGGTCGACCAGCGTGTGCCCGAGAATGACCTCGCTCACGCCGTCCATATCGAGGTCGGCTGCAGTGACGTGCATTCCGATCTCTTCATAGGCGAAGAACCGCCCTTCAGCATCATCGTTGCGAGCCAACAGCGCTCCATCCGTGCCCCGCACGATGTACGGACCGACGAGCGCCTCAACGGATCCATCTCCCTCAAGATCGACCAGTGCCGGGGCATGTCCGCCACAGTCTACCTGTACATCACTCGCCACCCAGAGCAGCTCAAGATCGGCGGTATAGGCGGTCAAGACGCAAATGTCACCACCCGAAACGGCCTGCCTGCTTCCGCTGGAATGCGTGGGGGGCTCGGGCCAGACCGGGTCGTCCGGATCTTCGATCGGATCGCTCGGATCCCCCAGTGCTCCTGCGATCACCGACGACATGACCACAACCTCTGCCACACCATCCCCGTTGAGGTCGCCCAGGGCTGCATTGGAGTAGCGATAGGGGTGGATCTGCACGCCGTCCCCGTACAGCGACCGCTGACGACTCAGCACATCACCGGAGCCGTCGCCCGACATTCGACGCAAGATTCCGTGGGTGCTCCCCTCCCGGCCTCCGTCGTCGGTCATGACCACGATGTCGGGGATGTCATCGAGGTCGATGTCGCCGTCGCCGTCATCGTCGGTGAGCTGTCCCACCACTGGTGCCATCAAGATCTGGTCGTACTCCCAGAATTCAATGAATGCATCGCGCTCCCACTCAACCACGGCTTCGATGCTTGCCGTCTCGGCTTCTGAAGCACAGGCCTCGTCGAACCCCACCAAATCGGGCAGCGCATCTTCATCCAGACAAGCCGGCGCAGGGGTCATGGCTGCGCCACTGCCCACCAGGGGCGCTCCTGAAGGCTCCTCCTCGTCGTAGAGGAGCGGATCTTCGATGCGCTTGACCTGGTAATCCGAGCATCCTGCGCCCAGGAGCGCCCAAGCAAGCAGCACCAGAAGACGGCCCATTGGACCCGCACGGACCACGCCACGCATGCTGCGACGCGCTCGCACGCCGCGAATGCATCCTGGATGCTGATCCTTATCTCTACGCTGCACGCGTTTCTCCCAAGCCGCCGACACCCCACCGTGTAGCAACGGAACGCGCCAGACATCAAGGTACCCAACCTGCCTCGACCATGTCAATCGAGACTTTCGAGGGCGATTCACCCCGACAACGGAGTGCTCAAGATCACCCCCCAAACGATGGGATTCAGCGAACCAGAGTGGCGGCCCCGATGATGCCAGCTTGGTTGAGCAACGTTGCCGGCACAACTTCACTTTGCACGGTGAGTCGCCCGAGGAACTTCTCATGTTTCTTGCTCACACCACCCCCGAGGATGAAGCGATCAGGCCACCAGAGCGCTTGGTAGGCGTGCAGCACGTCATCGAGCCGGGCTGCCCACTTCCGCCAGCCGAGCTCTTCCCGCTTGCGGACCGCATCCGACGCATGATGCTCAGCTTCGACCCCGCCCACCATCAGATGCCCCAGCTCCGTGTTGGGCAACAACTGACCATCGGTGAACAGAGCGCTGCCGATCCCGGTCCCGAGTGTGACCACCATCACCACGCCGCGACAATCCCGACCCGCCCCGAAGCGCATCTCGGCAATCCCAGCCGCATCCGCATCGTTGACCACGCGACAAGGACAGCCCGTGGCTGCACTCAAGAGCGCTTCCGCATGCGTCCCGATCCAGTCGGCGTGGATATTGGCCGCAGTCCGGGCCACGCCCTGCTGCACCACCGCCGGCAGCCCCACTCCGATCGGACCCGAGTAGTCGAAGTGCTCTACGATGGCCGCTACGGTGTCGGCCACAGCACCGGGGGTCGCCGGCTGCGGCGTCGGGATTCGATGCCGCTCTCCCACGATGCAGCCAGCCTCGGTGTCTACGAGTGCGCCTTTGATTCCCGAACCACCAATGTCGATTCCAAGTCGAAGCACGAGCTGTTCTCTCCATGAGACTTGCGACCGGTCAAGCGAAGCGCAAACAGCACGTTCGCTCGCGACGGCGGCGGACTCGGGCGCCTATCACGTCATCCCTCCTCTCACCGCTGCGCGGAGAGTCCAGTCCACCTGTTCCTTCTGGAAACGCAGCAAGTCGTCCATGGCAACATGGTTTTGACCCCACGCTCATTTGCCGCGCCACGCTACATTCGGGGCGGAGACCCACCATGCGCATCCACACCCTCTCGGTCTGCTCCGCTATGTTCGGCTGTTCTGATGCCGGTATCATCGCAGCAAAAACGCCTCATGAAGACCCTCTGGTCTCCATTCTCAGCCCCGCAGACGGCGACATCGTGGCTCGCCAGCTGCTCGCCGAGGGCTCCGTATCGTCTCCGTCCACACCCACGGCAGCCCTTCAAGTGGAATGGGCGGTCGATAGTGCGCCCGTCTGCGCCGAGAGCACCCCAGACAGCGAAGGTTTTGTGGTCTGCACCCTGGAACTGTCGGGGCTGGAAGCACTCCTCTCGCTCACCGTGACCGACGACCAGCGGGCGCGTACACGAGACGAAGTGGTCGTCTATATCGAGGAGACCATCGTAAGCGACGAAGACAACGAGCCGCCAGGGCCCCCTACAGTCACGCTTTCCCCCGCCGCGCCAACCTCCGCCGATCCCCTCGAGGCCATCGTGGGCGAAGCCGACGACCCGGACGGAGATGCGCTCGAACACTTCGTACGATGGCAGCGAGACGGGGTGGACGTGCCGGAGCACACCGGGCGTACCGTTCCAGCAGATGCCACATCCCGGGACGAAGCGTGGTCGGTCGAGGTGTGGGCCAGCGACGGCCGCAGCGACGGTCCTCCAGCCAGTGCCGGTCCGGTCACCATCAACAATGCGGCTCCAGAGGGCGGCATGGTGTCCATCGAGCCTGCGGAACCATGGGCCGCCGAAGACGACTTGCTCTGCCGCGTCGATGCAGCACCGGTCGATGCGGATGCCGATGCTCTGACCTACACGGTGCACTGGTTCGTGAATGGTGCGGCATGGACCGGAGACACCACCACCAATACGCTCCCCGGTGACGAGATTGCCGGCCAGGACACCGCCGAGGACGACATCTGGCGCTGTGAGGTGACCGCCCACGACGGCGAGGCCTCGGGAGACCCACTGGGGGCAGAGGTCGTGGTCCGAACCTGCGAATGGTACCGGGCCCGCGACACGCCATTCACCTACGGCACCCTGACCGACACTCGGACCGGCCGGACCTACCGCACCATTGTGGTCGGCTCCCAGACCTGGATGGCCGACAACCTCGACTTCGGTGCACGGGTGGATGGCGTGGATGGTCTCACCGACAACGGCATCGACGAAAAGTGGTGCTATGGCGACGACAACACCTGGTGTGCAGACCATGGCGGCATCTACAACCGCAGCGAAGCCATCGCATGGACCGACTACACCGTAGAGGGAGCACAAGGCTTGTGTCCGACCGGCTGGCATGTCCCCACCGTCGACGACTTCGAGCGCCTCCTGACCGCTGCCGGGACCAGTCGCGGCCTGGTCGACGTCTGTGCCGGCGACCGCTCCGGGACCGATACGGTGGGCTTTGCGGCCGGGCTGGTGGGCGTACGCAGCTGGGGCAACTTCGAGCGAGAGGGGGAAATCACCAAGTTCTGGACCAGCACATATCGCGGGAATGGCGGTTACAACCACAACCTCGTGGTCACTCTCTCCGACAGCACCGCCGCGGGAATGTGGGAAGAAGGCTCGAATCCAGCCGAAAATGGCTTCTCGGTGCGCTGCATCCAGGACTGAGGCACCGCACCATAGACAAATCGAACCCCACCCTCCTCTTGTGGCCGTCCGGTGGTGTTCGGTACCGCCGGTCCAGCATCCATGCGGTACTCCCTTCTCTTTCTCGCCCTGTCAGCCTGCTTTCTACGGTACCCGCCGAGAGCGGACTGGGTGCTGCTGGGGAGGCCGACTCAGCGGCCACGACACAGCCCGTGACACCGCTGAGTCGGCCTCCCCGAAGAGCACACGCCCGAGTCCCCCGAGGTGGTCCAGGAGGCATGCAACCTGCAGCATCACCTGGGTGAGGGCCCCTACCGGGAAGGCGACAGCATCGCCTTGCGAGTCTGGTGCGGTGCAGAGGATGCCCCGCTCGACACCATCGAGTTCCATTTTGCCGCCCCCCATAAAGACCGGGCGGCGCTCACCGCAGAAGGCAGCTTTTCATGACCCACCGATGGGCGTGACGCAGGACTGCACACCATCACCATCACCTTCACCGTTCGCACCGCCGGTGAAGGCCTGCCTGAGACCCTCATGGTCGAGGTCCAGGGCAACGACACCCCCGATGCCATCCACGCGGAACCACCCCAACTAGAGCGCTACCCAGAAGAGCTCGGCCTACCGGTCATCTACATCGAGGCATGGGGAGCGATTCACAACAACGATGTTCCGGCCACCATCACGGTCCGCGACTCGTCGGTGGATGGCGAGGACGGTACAGGCCCGCCTCCCACACGTGCGCCCGCAGCTCCTGTGCAATCTCCGCAGGCATCCCTGGATGCGCCGCGCTGCTGTCGTTGGTTTCTCCTCGCCAAAACGCGGTGCCTGGAGGCTCGGCCTGCGCACAGGTCTGCGCCGTGGGCGCACCCAGAACGAACGACTCGACCGAGAGCAGACCCATCAGGCCCAGCAACAGGAAGCGACGGACTCCTGCAGCACCCGAGGCAGAGGAGCGGCTCGAGTCGTCGCGGTGCAGGAGCCCGCCCAGCAAGGCAGCAGCGCCCACAGTGGCGCCGAGGGTGTAGCGGTGGTGTGCCTCGCCGAGTGACCAACGTCCCAGCACCACAAGCAGGGCGAAACCAAAGCCATACAGGGCCAACGCCAGCAGCACACGGTCAGCCCGGTGCCCATCGCGAAAGCGGAACGCGACCGCGCCCAAGAGCAGTGGAGCGGCGACCGCCAACACCAGACGCAGGGACCACGGATCGGCCACGACCGAGGCCGCGAACGCGAGCGCCGACCACCACGCACGGGCATCGGCCGGCACACGAAGCGCAAGCGCACCTTCCCAGGAGCAGACCGCAGTGAGCACCACCCAACCCACAAGCGCCACTGCACAGCTCCGACGGTCTCCTGCACGCCAGAGCAGCCATCCGCTGAGCGGCAACACGAGCAGCCCCTCCGCACTGGAGAGCCCCGCCAACAGACCGGCGAAGATGGCCAGCCCCGACCGCCGCGCCCGCGATGCCTGAAAGGCGACCGCTGCTCCGAACAGCGCCAGAGAGAACTGAATGTTGGTGACCCAGGATGCCGACCATGCCAGTGAAGGGCGCATCATGGCCGCGAACAGCACGGCAGCACACACCAGCCGCGCTCTGGACTGCCATCCACGACTGGCCACCACAGCGGCTCCACACAAAGCGAAGAGCCCCATGCTGACTGGAATCCGAGGTTCTCCTTCGCTGAGCAGGACCTCCAACCCCACCACCAGTCTCGGCACCAACGGGATGTGTTCGTTGTGCCGAAGGAACAGCTCGGGCGGTGTGGCCAGCATGTGCACCACGAAGACTGCGTGGTCGTACAGCGGTACGGTGGGGCAACACATCGCCATCACCCGAATGCCCTCGACAATGACCCAGCCGGCCAATGCAAGGATGGCCCCGTCCCAAGCGGTGGCAATTCGGTCGGTCTCAGCGGGTCGTGAGACCATCGGGGTCGCCTGGGGGAAGATAGACTGCAGTCCGAGCCGACAGGCTACCCAATCTACAGACAAGCAGTCAATCCACACGGTTTTCCCATGCCTTTCGGGCACCGACCCCCATGCTCTTTGACCACCGATAGGCCCCGTGGATACAGTCCACGGAGCCACGCGCGTCGGTCTCTATCCTGCCCCACAGACCAGCCCGCGCCGGGTCGGAGGAGCAAGCCCTGGTATCGATGGTTCCCAACCCTCTTGTTCCGCCAACGCATCGTCTGGATGGAAGCCCGCTTCGAGCCTCGCCCCATTCCAGGCGGGCCCGGAGCGGGCACCCGTCGACCGCGCGGCGGCCCCTCTCATGAGCACCACGATCGGAAGATGGTCGTTCGGCGCGGGGCTCCTGGGCCTCGGGCTCGGCTTGTGGCTCGGCGCGCCCATCGCATGCGACGACGCCGCCATCGGCTTTCGCTTCGCTGAGCGTCTCGCCACCGGCCAGGGGTATACCTACGTGGACGGGCCTGCGGTGTTTGGGGCTTCCACGCCTCTCTGGACACTCCTGATGGCAATGGTGTCCAGCCTGGGCCTGCCCATCGAAGCGACCGCCCGCGTGATGGGTGCAGCGCTTCTCGGCACCGCAGCCGCCCTCGCGACCAACCTGGCCTGCCGAGTGGGCCCCCAACGCGCGGCGACCGGACTCGGGCTCGCGGCCGGTATGCTCGTGGCCCTCGACCCGCACACCCGCACCTGGACCACGGCCGGCCTCGGCACGGGTGTCGCGCTCGTGCTGACCCTCGCCGTGCCTCTGGCGCTGCATCGAGGACAGATGGTCTGGGCCGGCGCACTCGCCGGGCTCGCCATGGTCCACAAGCTCGACGGTGCACTCCTGGTGCTCTCGATGTCCGGCGCCCTGGCCTCCGTGCGCGACCGACGCGGACTCCTGCAGGCCCTCGGTGCCGCCGCACTGCTGGTTCTACCGGTGACCGTACTGGAGACCGCTTGGTTCGGCAGCCCCGTGCCCCAGAGCGTGGTGGCAAAGCTGGCCCACACCACCGATCCTGGCCGACTCTGGCCCATGGACTGGTTGCTGGAAGGGCGACGGGGTCTCCTTCTGTTCCCGGCGATGGGAGGAATGTGGCTCTGGCGCTCGAGTCGGTCCGCGACGGGGCAGGTCGCCATTCGATGCCTCGGACTCCACTTCCTGCTGCACCTGACGGCTGTGACCTTCGTGAACCTGGGCGATGCCTTTCCGTGGTACCTCGTGGTGCTCCAGGGGCCACTGGTGGTGCTCGGCGTGGCAGGCGCGATGCACGCATGGTCCAGCGGCGGGAGCGCGGCCCGTGGAATGGCTGCGCTCGTGATGGTTCCACTCGGGATTGCTGTGCTGAGCACCCACACCGAAGCGCAAGACGACGGCCCGTCGGTCGATGCCGCCTTCGAGCTGGATCGCCGGGCAGCCGGCTGGTTCCTCCAACGCCACGCCGATCCCCAGGAGGTGGTGGAGACCCCCCACGGCTGGGTGGCCCATGCCAGCAAGCTGCCCGTGCTTGACCCTACGGGGATCACCGGATCAGACCAGGGCACGGCCACCTATTCGGTTCGACATGGCCTCGTTCCCCAGTCACCGCAGACGTTCTTGCAGCCAGACGGGATGGTGGAGCTGGCACGATTCGACCTGGCCCACCGCTTGGATCCAAAGCGCACGTGGTTCGTGGTGTTTGGACGGCCCAATGCAGCCGCTGTGGGCAGTCCACCGGCCCACCGTGATGACGCCATCCGAGTGGAGGACCACGCGCTGGCCACCGCATGGCGCGCCTGGGTCGAGCAGCCGTAGCGCCACGCACCCAGCGCTAAAAGTCCCAGACGTAGAGCCCCCCATCCATGGTCGCGACAAAGGGGGCTCCCCGATCCGTGCCCCCCTCAGTGAGCAAGAGAGTCCCGCCAACCTCCCCACCGTAGGCATAGTCCGGGGCGCCCGGCTCCAGCACGTACAGGTTTCCGACCGCGTGGATCAGGTTGACTTCAATCGGACCCGGCGAAATCTCCCCTTCACCGAGCCAAAAATACAGCAGGAGCTCGCGGCCATCGTCGGTCATCCCACCCACGAGCAGGATGGGCCCCTCTTCCCCGTAGCCAGCCGTGGCGCCGACCGACTCGAGTAGGATGCTCTCGTCTTCGAGAGTGAGTGCCCACTCCGCCTCGCCGTAGGAATTCCAGTCCTCGGCGAGGCTTCCCCAGGTGGTGGCCAGGGAGAGATCGAACGCCCCAGTCTCCTGCACGCAGAAGGCTTCAGACGGGCCGTAGTCCCACCGGACCGGACCTGAAGCCACCTCACGCTCGATCTCACTTCGCCGCCGCTCCACCACCCGACGGACCTCTTCAATCCCCTCGGTCACGCTGCGGGAGCCCGCATCGCCAAGCTCGGCCGTCAAGGTGGCTTCCATGCGGTCGAGTCGCTCGAAAAGCACCGACTCTATCCACACATCCTCAAGCAGCGCCTGCAGCCGGTCCAGATAGCGCGCCTGTCCCTCAGCCGTCTGGTACAGCCGATAGGAAAGATTCCCGCTCGCAAACACGCTGCGGGGCGACTCCGGGCCATTCCACCAGTAGGGCGACAGCGTGTCGTCGGTCCCCCATGGGATGAACTCAAAGCGGCCGTCCGAAGGGTCGGCATAGATGTAGAAGTTGTTGGTGTTCGCTGCGTAGCCGTCCTGGTGCTTCGTGATCACTTCCATGCCCCAGTGCGTAAAGAACTGATCGACGTCCATCCGCTCGTTGAGGCTATCGATGAGACGGTCGTCTTCAACATCGAGCGCATCCACCAGGGCTTGGATGTCCGCCCCATCCGTCTCATCCTCGTTGGTCTTCGGTTCCAAGGTGCCCGACATCCCCGCCGTGAAGTCCGCAAGGGTGCCTTCGTAGAGGTTCCCCGAGTCATCGCCCCAAAAACGCTCGAGCATCGGCTCCTTCACCGGCTCGACGTTGACGTATACGCCGAGGTCTTCGCCGTTGACCCGCACCCGAGCAAAGCCACAGCGCACCGCAGGCAGTCCAGCGTCGGCAAACGCGCTGTAGGTGAGGCACTGCCGCACCTTGGATGGGTCGCTCACCGAGTTGTTGAGGGTCAGCCGTCGCGCACCTTCGAACGTCCAGTCCTCTTCAAACTCACCCAGGTCGATCTTCAAGCCAGGTCGATCGACACTGAGCGATCCAATGAAGCCCTTCTTGCGCACTTCTACCCGATCGAAGATCTCGCCATCCAGTGTGACCGAGGCCTCGAACCAGGTGTACGGGCTCCCAAAAGGTTCCGCGCGACAGTCTCCGCTCAACATCTCGAGCAGGTTTCGGCTCTCGAAGCGCAGGGACTCCCAGTCTTCGGCCGCCAGCTCGATGTCGACCTGGAGCATCCGATCGATCGAATACAGGCCGTCCAATGGATCGACTCCGACCTCGGGTGTCCCCGTGTCGACTGGGGTGTCTGACTCACTTGTGGCCGGCGAGTCGTCGGTCACAGGCGTCTCATCCGCGCTCGAGCCTTTCTCCACGCCTGAAGCACATCCGACCAATACGCCCAAGCAAAACACACCGAACCCACTTCGCATCAACACTGGACCTCCGCGGTCAGGTCACCACAGTACCCCGAATCTCGGAGACTTCGTGCACGAACCGTAGCGGCGCCTGCTGAAGCGACGGACTTCAGGGCTCGGTTGCCAGTCCATCGCTCAAGAAGCCCACCACACGCTCCTGCAATCGGGTGGCCACCGCTGGATCGGCCACCATGTGGGTGTAGCCAGTCAGTGGAAGGAAGGCGTGTGGCCGCCCGGCTCGGAAGAGGGCATCCGACAGCTTCACCGCATGGGCGAAGTACACGTTGTCGTCGTCGGTACCGTGCATCACGAGTAGCGGTCGCCGCAGCTCGGGGGCATGCGTGAGCGCCGAAGCATGAGCGTAGCCCTCGGGGTTTTCCGCGGGCAGGCCCATGTACCGCTCCGTGTAGTGGGTGTCGTAGTCTTCCCAGGCCGCCACCGGAGCACCGGCCACACCGGCATGGAAGACGTCGGGGCGCTGGAGCACGGCATGGGCCGACAGGTAGCCGCCGAACGACCACCCAAAGATTCCCACTCGGTCGAGATCAAGGTCGGGGTTGGCAGCGCCAAGTGCGGTCAGGCCGTCGATCTGATCGGCGAGGGGCACCGTGATGAGGTCGCCCCGAATCACGCGCTCCCACGCGCGGCCGCGGTCGGGCGTGCCCCGCCCATCGAGGCTCACCACAATGAAGCCCTGGTCGGCGTACCACTGGCTGCGCACATATCGGTAGGGGTCGGCGGTGACCATCTTCGCGTGTGGGCCGCCATAGACATGCACCAGCACCGGGTATCGGCGCCCGGCCTCCCAGTCTTGTGGACGCACGATGACGGCGCGAAAGTCGTGTGCGCCTACGGTCTGGTAGGTGAGGCGCGGCCACGACGGTGGCTGCTCGGCGCGGCTCGGAAGGGTGCCCAGGGTCTCGGTGCCACGGGCAACCGTCCAGCTCAAACTGCCATCGGGGCCCACGAATGAGCGCACCTGCATGTCGGTGCCGTTTCCGGTGATGAGGCCGTGCATGCCTCGTTCTTCCGTGTGACGGGTCACGGTGCCGTCCGCAATGGTCACGCTGTAGAGGTGAGACTCCGTGGGCTCGGGTCCACCCACAAACCACGCTTGGCCGTCTTTGATCGACGCCAAGCTGCGGTAGCCATGCTCGGCGGTGGTGAGGGTGCGCACGAGGGCACCGGACGGATCTCGCAGCTCCAGGGCGAAGGCACCGTCCCGCTCGGTCGACCACAAAAATCCCGAGCCGTCATCGATCCAGCGCGGCACGCTCTGGTCGAGGTTCAGCCAAGCCGAATCGCGCTCGGTGTGGAGGCGTCGGGTGGAACCCGTGTTGGGGTCTACCGCCAGTAGAAGTGCTTCCTGCTGCGCACGGTCCTGCACGAGCAGGGTCAACGGCCCCCCCTCCGACCAGCGCACCGTGGCCAGATACGGGTAGCGGGCCCGGTCCCATGTCACCCACACGGGCTCCCCGGTGCCGTCTGCGCTCAGGATCGCCAGACGAACATCCGCGTTGGCCTCGCCAGGGGCCGGGTAGCGCCACGGTTGTGGCGGCGCACCGGGGCGGGTGGGGTCGTAGGTGTGCCAGACCGCCACATCGGCCGTATCGGTCCACTGCACCGCCAGTCGTGGACGTCTTATGGACTCCCAAGTCTGGAACACAGTACTGCAACTGAAACATTGGAGAAGCAATTCGGAGCAATTCTGGGCTCCGAGGAG
>CAJWOS010000124.1 GCA_913044235.1 uncultured Pseudomonadota bacterium | reverse complement strand
CCCCGCCGGAGTCTCCGCCTGCAGTGCCGCCGGTCCCACCACCATCTCCAGTGCTGTCGTCGCAGTCCGGGGAGCCTGCACATCCGGGGTCGTCGCAATCGAACAGTCCATCAGCGTCGTTGTCGGCACCATCGCGACAGTCTCCTGCCTCTGTGCCTTCGCTTCGCGCAGACTCGTCGGGGGTGAGCGAGGTGTCGATGGTCGATGAGCTGGTCGCGACCAACGCACTACTGTCTTCCGGCTTCGCCCCGTTTTCAGACAGCCCGAAGGCTCCACATCCGGCGAGCAGAGCAAGCAGGGGCGAAAACGCCAAGAGCTTCACGGGACCTCCAGGGGATCAGGGTACCTGATTCACCCGATGAGCAGGAGACGGATTTGGGGTTTTGGATTCGGCCCCTTGTCGAAGCGACCCGGGGGCGTATTCCTGTAAAGAGGCAGTATCCCCTCACGTTCATGCCGGAGCATCCATCATGTCGGAGTCCTCGCTGCACCGTGCCGCTCGCGAGATTGCCCAGGCGGAAGCCATCTTGGTTGGTGCGGGTGCTGGAATGGGGGTGGACTCCGGGCTGCCAGACTTTCGAGGACCCGAGGGCTTCTGGCAGGCATATCCAGCGTTGAAGGGGCGGGTGCAGTTCGAAGAGATGGCCAATCCGGTGTGGTTCGATGAGCAGCCGTCGCTGGCTTGGGCCTTCTATGGGCATCGACTTCATCTATACCGCGAGACGGTTCCCCATCCTGGGTTTGCCCTCATCCGCAAGCTGGTGGGGGACCGGCCGATGTTTGTGTACACGTCCAATGTGGACGGGCAGTTCCAGAAGGCCGGCTATTCAGAAGCCCAGATCTTCGAGATCCACGGGTCGATCCACCACATCCAGCGCACGGACGGCATCGGAGACATCTGGCCTGCAGACGGAGTGAATGTCGACATCGACGCGACACGATTCCGAGCCCGTGAGCCGCTGCCCCGGACGCCCGACGATCATCCCGCGCGGCCGAACGTGTTGATGTTCGGTGACTATGGCTGGATCGGTGACCGCACGAACGAACAGGGGAGTCGATACCAAGAGTTTCTTCGGCAGGTTGCTGGAAAGCGGGTTGTGGCCATCGAGCTGGGCGCGGGCACGGCGATTCCCTCGGTGCGCCGCGAGTGTGGACGAAGAGCGGATGTCCTGGTGCGCATCAATCCACGAGAGTCCCATGGGCCCGTGGGAACCGTGTCGCTGGCGATGGGTGCGCGGGCAGCGCTCGAGGGGATCGAAGCAGCAATGGTTGCGCTCGGTCTGCGGGACGGCTGATCCGATTCGCAGTTGCACCTCAGATCGGGCAGGTCGGACTGCACAAGTGTGTGCGTTGAGGGCCTTCGAAGTGGTTCGGGCGCGGAGCGACCGACCGCGGAGCGATGGGTCTCGCATGCACTGAGAACCGTGGAGTTAGGGCGCAGTTTCACAGTCTTAAAGATTGAAAAATGCCATATAAGTGGCCTTCCGACGATCTTGAACAGCCTTCACGACAGGGCGCTAAAATCGCTTGGCGAGTCGGTATCACTGCGATGACAGGCGTAGACGGTGGGGGACGAGCAACTGTGGATACCGGGGTGACATCGAATCTCATCCTGGCTCGCTTAGTCTCAAAACGTCACGGAGAGATGTCCAGTGCCTGCTACCTCCCGCTCCAAACGCCCAAGTCTTCACAACGGTCGCGATCAGGATGTCGCATCTGAGGCGTCGAGTGGTGGGCAGCAGCGCGGAAATGCATTTGTTGCAACTCGTGCACAAGCCGCGAGCGGTCCGGCGACCCCGCGAGCGCCCGCGACAGGCTGGGGCGAGAGCCTGGAGGCCCAGACCGAGGAGGTCGAGCGCACAGACCAGGGTGCGAACCAGGAGCCAGCATCGATCGCTGCGCATGTTGGTGCGGGTGGTGAGCTGATTCGGGGTGCGACGGGTCCTGCAGTACGGGAACTGCAAGTGCTGATGGGGATGCCCTCCAAGGAACAGGACGGCATCTTTGGACCCCGCACGGAGGCCTTTCTGAAGCGCAAGCAGTCCGAGGCCGGTATCCAGGCCACCGGACGTCTGGGTCGTACCACGTACCAGGGCCTGGGAGGGGGCACCGCCAGCAAGGCGCCGTCCACCAACAGGGGCGAGCAGCACGGGCGTAGCGGAGAGGGGACAGCCTCCTCGGCACTTGACATGGAGCTGGGTCGCTATCCGGAGCTCTCAGAGGGCTTCCGGGGCCCTGCCGTGCGTGAAATCCAGATGCTATTGGGAATGCAGGGCGAAAGCTTGACGGGCGTGTTCGGTCCGACCACCAAGAAGGTGCTGATGGACTTCCAGCGCCGGCATGGCGTGAAGACT
Organism: uncultured Pseudomonadota bacterium; assembly: GCA_913044235.1. GTDB lineage: Bacteria > Myxococcota_A > UBA796 > UBA796 > UBA2385 > CAJWOS01. The sequence goes on along the minus strand of CAJWOS010000124.1, from coordinate 12,731 downwards.
ACCGGAGCAGTGGGTCCCACGACCCTCGACTTTCTGCGTCGGAACAGCAGCGCAAACGGTATCTTGTTCGACCACAAAACAACCGGTGCATCGAGCACAACGGCCCGTGGAAATGGGGTGGGTGGTCGAGGCGAAGAGGCCTCTGAAGTCATGGCAGACCAGGATCGCAAGCGCCTGTTGGGGATGCGCGAAGCCTTCATGGCGTCGGCCGACAAGTATGACCTTCCGCCCGCCCTGCTCGCAGCCATCGCGAGCCGCGAAACCCGTGGTGGGAACCAGCTTCGGTCAGATGGCTACAGCCAGTGGGACGGCAACGGCTTCGGCGTGATGCAGGTGGACTACCGCCACCACCGACCGCAAGGGGGCGCCAAAAGCCAGTCCCATGTGGACCAGGCTGCATCGATTCTGGCCAACTATCGCAAGATCATTCAGCGCAATTTCCCGGACTGGACTGAGTCTCGTCAGCTGCAGGCTGCGGTCTACGCCTACAACCGGGGACCCGGCTCGGTCACCTCGAGTGGCAGTCTCGATGCCCTCAGCCCTGGTGGAGACTACAGCAGCGACGTGTGGGCCCGTGCGCGGCATCTTTCGCAGGACTTCGGGGGCACCGACACGACCATTCGGGTCGAGCCCGAGGTGGCCGAAAACCGACAGGATCAGCAGACGAGCGACACGGAACAGATCGCCGATCCGGCCGCGAAAGATGAAGAGTCCACCAAGCCTGGTGCGACCGAGCAGGACAACGGCCGACCGGGTGGTACCAGCACCGCCGACCTTGCCACCACCATCATGGAAGGCGGCAAGTTCAAGCAGGGCGACACGGGGGCTGCAGTGCTGGAGGTGCAGCGCCTGCTTGGCTTCGGTCCCAAGGGGCAGACCGGGGAGCTCGGACCCTACACTGCACAGAAGCTCAAGGAATTCCAGAAGTCACGTGGTCTGGCAGCCGACGGCGTGGTGGGTCCAGCCACCTACGATGCGCTGATCAACGCAAGCAAGATGCCGGGTGCTCCCATCGTCTACCAGCACGGTATGAACAGCGGGTATAGCGACGGCTACTGCGGTATCGCGACTGTGCTGCAGACCCTGAAGGCGGCTGGAAAAGACCCTGGCATCGACACGAACAACCGCCAGCAGCTCGACCGATTCGCCAACCAGATGTACATCCCCGGTAAGGGCAGCAGCGGCAACGCAATGGCTCGTGTGCTCCGGGATGGGGGCGAGAAAGACGCGAACATGACGTACAGCGGTTCCGTTCGCGACATCGTTGCCTCGCTCGATAAGGGCAAGACCGTTCCGGTCGGCTTCGCCTCGATGGGCGGAAGCGTCACCAAGACCACCCAGAGTTGGACCCGTCACGGTTCGCTTCGAGAGGGAGACCGCTTCTTCCACCAGTTCGGTGGCAGTGGGCACTGGGCCTCCGTGGTGGGCTACGAAGGTGATCCTGGGCGTCCCACGCACTTCCTGGTCAATGACCCGGACACGGGCGCGCAGCTTCGCCTCACCCGCAGCGAGCTGGAGCGGCACACCAAGGCTCGCGAAGGCATCTGGATGATCCGGATGTGAGGGTGCGAGAGCGTCTGGTGCGGCTCGTGGGTGCTCCGGGGCTCCTTCTGGTACGCTCTTGCGGCTGAAAGGAGATGCCTGTGACGCCTTGCTCGCTCGGCTGCCGCCATCCGGTTCTGACTTCCGAGGTTGCCGCAGGTCGCCGCTTCTGTCCGGAGTCGTTCCATGCGTGACCGGCGTCGCATCCCGCCCATTCACCACATGCTGGAGCGGGCGAAGCAAGAGGTCCCTCTGCTGGGTGCAACGCCCGAGGAAATCCGATCCTTACGCGGCATGGCCCAAGCCGGTGTGCAGACCGTGGGCTCTCGTCTCGATGCGGTGGAGGGGCTGTGTCTGTTCATCGGGCATCCCCGCAGCGGGCACAGCCTCGTGGGCGCGATGCTCGATGCCCATCCCGACCTATGCATTGCGCACGAACTCGACTTGATCGCCTTTTTGCGAGAAGGGTGGACCGATCGCGAGCTCTTCTGGGCCTGCATGGAAAACGCCCGGCGCTCGGCATCGGTCGGACATCGCTGGGGGGCCTACGCGTATCCAGTCCCCGGGCAGTGGCAGGGCCGCCAGCGACAGCTGCGCATTGTGGGAGACAAGAAGGGCGGTCAGACGTCCATCGCTCTTCGCCGAAACCCGGCACTGCTCGACCGCCTTCTGGACACCTTTGACGTTCCGATTCGCTGGATCCATGTGGTCCGCAATCCGTGGGACAACATCAGCACCGTGCAGCGAAAGCACCGCACCGATCTGCAGACTTCGACCGCTGCCTTTTTTGCAGTGGCCGAGACCGTGGACCAAGTTGTTGCTCGTGTGGGGCGTCGTGCGGTGCACCGCCTGAGCCAGGAGGAGCTCACTGCAGAGCCGAAGCGCGTGCTCGAAGAGCTCGCGGCGTTTCTTGGCGTTGAGCCGAGTCCCGCGTGGCTGGAAGCGAGCGCAGGCCTGGTGTGGTCGAAGCCTTCTCGTGCCCGTGATCGGGTGCAGTGGTCGCCCGGTCTCCATACGGCCATCCGCAAGCTGGCTGCCCACCACGACTGGCTTGCCCACTACCGCTTCGACGACTGAGCGGGGCACTCGTCGGGTCCGCTTCGCCGGGGATGGGACCCTCCAGGAATCTGCAGCGGGGTGTTCCTGCCAAGTAGCCGAGTGCGGCGCGCTCCATCACGGACGGATATCGGGGCCCAGGCACTACGTGGTAGCCTACGCGCGCGAGGATGACATGCAACGGAAGCTTCTGGGGTCGATCGGTGTGGCCGTTTTCCTGATGGGTTGTGCCGAGGCGGAACCGCGGGCTGCCGAAGAGCAGCGCTTCAGCGCTTCAGCGTCGGGCAGCACCGCGAGAACCGTTCTCGAAGCAGAGACGGAAAACACGGCGTACGGGTCGGTCGTCACCGGCGTCGGCGACCTCAACGGCGACGGCTATGCCGATGTAGCCATCGGAGCTCCATCCTGGGGCGACGAGACCCTTCCGGGGGCTGGACGGGTCTACGTGCATCTGGGTGGACCCGACGGTCTGGACCCCGTGCCAAACCGGGTGCTCAGCGGTGCTGCAAGCAACGACCGCATGGGTGCTGCGTTGGTGGGCCCCGGCGACATCAATGGAGATGGTCTCGACGATCTTGCCGTTGGCATTCCATACGCCGACCCTGGGGGCATTACAGACGCGGGCCAAGTGCACATCTACCTTGGGACCGAGAGTGGTGTGGCTGCAGCGCCGGTGCATGTACTGAATGGCACCGGGTCGAGTGAGTGGCTGGGCTTTTCGCTTTCTCAGCCCGGCGACATCGATGGCTCAGGTCGACCCGACCTCGCGGTGGGAGCTCCGGGCTACGAGGGCACGCGCGGACGTGTGCACCTGTTCCTGAACTCCGACAACGCGCTCCTGGAGATTGCCAACCAGACTGTCGAAGGCGCGGTGGGTGGTGAATACTTCGGCTATCAGGTGGCGATCTGTCCCGACATCCAGGGCGACGGGATTGCCGACCTCGCGGTGTCTTCGCCCTATCGTTCTTCCGAGACGGCCGGCTCTGCGGGCCAGGTGTTTGTGTACCCTGGCACCGGATCGGGAGTGGCGGTGGATGTGGTCTCGCCCATTTCCGCGGGGTTGTACTCGGGGGAGTATTTCGGGCAGTCCATGGTCTCCCCCGGCGACCTCGATGGCGATGGCTTTGGCGACCTCATCGTGAGTGCGCCGTACCACACCCGTGCGGGAATCTCGAGTGTGGGCCGCGTGGCGTTCTTTCGCGGTTCCACAATGGGCCTGATGGAGGACGAGACCCTCGACATTGTGGGCTGGACCGGAAACGAGCGCCTCGGAACGGCCATGGCGCTGGTCGAAGACCCTGCGGGCGAAGCCGCCCCCAAGCTCCTGGTCTCCGCTCCGTTCTACGACGGCGAACGCGACGGCTCGGGACGAGTGGATCGGTACACGGCCGACCTGACTACCGACCAACCTGACGACAGTGTGGAGGGGTCTTCGATTGGGCTGCAGCTGGGCAGTGCCCTGGCGTCTGCCGGAGACATCGACGGCAACGGCCTGACCGACATGCTGCTCTCGACGCGTGACACCACCGGGCTGTTGGGCCGGGTTGAGGTGGTCTACGGCAATGAATCGTTCGGCGGCGCGAGCTCTGGTGGTGGAGGCGGCAGTGGTGATGGCGGCGGGAGCGACGGCGGCGCAAGCGATGGTGGCGGCGACGGAGCGGCCGATGGCTCGGAAGATACCGGGATCGAAGCTGCCGACGGAGGGATCGATACGGCAATCCCTGCGCCTGGGCTCACAGTGATTGAGCAGGATGTGGCTTCTGGTGCTTCCTGTGCGACCGCATCGGGTGCAGCCACGCTGGGATGGTGCCTCGGCCTCGGCCTGCTGATTGCGGTTTCCCGTCGGCGGAGCGCTGGTCTGCTGGCCGCTCTGCTCGTGAGTGGAATGGTGGTCGGTTCGAACGCCCAGGCGCGCGACGACGATGATGACCTCGACAGTCCACGCAGAAATGACATCACCAAGGGCTTCTCGGGACTGTATCTCACGGGGATTCGTTACACCGGTGATGGCCAGCTGGGTGCGCGTGGATTGCATACGCTTCGGGCCGCTCACCTCGCGCGCCTGGGTCGGTCTTCTCTCGCGCTCGGGTTCGACGTTGCGATGGCCGGCAGCCGTCAGGCTCGCGATCGGTACACGCCGTCCATCAATCCGAGCGGGGCTTCGAAGGATGGGATGCCGGGCGACTGCTGGTTCACCGCTTGCACCGCCTACGCCACCTCGGAGCGAATCGAGGTCCGTCATGTGCCGCTTGCCCTCACGGCAGCGTTCTATGGCGAGGCTGGTCCCTTTGGATTCGTGGCCGGTGGTGGGCCGTCTCTGCACCTCCACCGGGTCACAGGCTCGGCTGCAGTGTCCATGACCGATGGAGCCACGCCGGACGAGGCCGGTCCTCGCTCCTATGCGGCCACCGCGACCTACGCGGGGGGACGCTCACTGTCTGTGGGGCTCCGGCTTCTCGCAGGCACCACGCTCCGGATTGGAGAGTTGGGCCGGAACGGCGGTCATTGGGGTGTTTCGATGCTGACAGGGGCCGACTTTGCGATGCGTTCCACCCACGACCTTTCGGCTCCGATGGACGTGGCTCGGTACTACGAAAGCGGCAAGCTGGACTTGGAAGCCGAGTCTCAGAAGGCCAACTGGACCCGTGGTGTGGACATCGTGGGCTCCAACCTCTCCTACTCCCTCGGTTTTGTGTGGCTGCGATGAATCCCCGATTGTTTTGTTTTCTGGTCTTGAGCACCGCGGCCTGCGGACAACCGATGCCGCTGTGGGTGCAGATGAATACTGAAGTGGTGGAGGGCGACACCACTGGAGAAGCCGCACCGATCCTGGTGTACGGGTCTGCTGGGGAGGAGATCCCCGAGACCACCGACACCGGTATCGCCGAGCCGGTGGCCGCGAGCGGTGCACGGGGCCTCTTCCTGGAGAACAGCTCGAGCCAGTCGGTCTGCTATGTCCACATCCACGAATGTGCAGTTGCGACCGACATCAAGAACGCATGTGGTCAGGTAGAAGCTGGAAAGTCGGCCATCGTACCGGAGGCTGACTTGTTGGGTGCCCGGATCCTCGAACGCGACCAAAACGCCGTCATCTGGTTGGAAGCCGACTGCGTCACGGTGTTTGCGGTCGACTGCGACCAGGCGAGGTGTTGGTTTTCGGATGATGTCGACCTGACCTTGGGCGATCACACGATGCTCCTCAAGGGCTGACCCGAGCTCGACTCGATGGGGCTTGTGCACCTCGCAGGGGCATCGTCGAAGCAGAACTTCTGCACGATGTCGTGTCCCGTGGCGAGTCCAACTGGAATGTCGCCGTCCATCCGTTGCCCATGGTCGAGGTGTTCGGTCATCCAGCCGGAAGGACCAAACCGACAGGTCTTGTTGGTGGGGTCATCGAGAACGCCGATATCGTGACCGCCCCCCTGGGCGAGCAGCAGGCTGAGCTCGAGTGTGTCGACGTTTGCGTTGCCGTCGAGATCAGCGAGACAATCGGCCGTGAAGACGTGAGCGATGAGCAGAATCCAGACCCTGGTGCACGCCCCGTGCGAGGCACGGACCACTTGCTGAATGGTTGTGTTGCTTGATGCAGAGCCTTGGGTGGGAGTGGGTTTGTTGGGATGCCGTCTGCGGTATGACGCGAGCTATCGTCTGATTCGAGACGCCACTCGCTGCGCAACGGACCGCACTTCATCGATTCCGAGCACGAGCGCCGCAGCTCCATAGGCGATGCCGCCCACCATCCCGGCGCTCGCCAACACTGCGGTGTTCCAAGCGGTGGGCCCATCGCCCCAGACGCCCAGTGTGGAGATGGCAACGCCCGCAGCGACGGCGGGGATACAGGCTCCCACCATTTTCGCAAGGCCGTGCACCAGCGTGCGGAGGCCGAGGTGCGCCTTTGCCTGCCGGTGAAGTAAGACCAGGTAGGCGAGGGCCTGTAGAACGGTCGAGACGGACAGAGCTCCGCAGAGTCCCACCACGCCCATCTGGGACCCCCACCAAGTGCCCAAGCCGCCGGTGAGTAGAACACCCACGCCTCCGACCACCATCAGCTCGTTGCGTCGCTCGAGGGCAAAGAATGGCTTCTTGAGGATTTGGATGGCGGCGAGACCGAGCATGTATGGGATCAGCACCTGAAGTGCGCCTGCGGTTTGGCCAACGTCGTAGGCGGTGAAGGCGCCTCGCTGGAACAAAACCGCGACGGTCGGATGTGCCAACGCCACGAGGTATGCGGCTGCGGGCAGCAACAGGGCTGCCGCGAGTCGGACGGAACCCACAAAGGCCCGCTCGAAGCCGGGCCAGTCGGAGCTCGCCACAGCCTTGGAGAGAGCAGGCAACATGGCAGAGCCAACCCCCACCGCAATGATCCCTTGGGCCACGTCGACGATCCGCACGCCATACCAGTACCAAGTCAGGGACCCTTCCTGGAGAAAGCTCGCCACGCGTCCGATCACGATGATGTTGACCTGCGCCATGATGCCGATGACTGCCACCTTGGCCATTTCTTTCATCATGGCGTTGAAGCGGGGATCGGACCAGCCATCGAAGCGTGGTCGAATCACGCCCCAGTGTTGGATGAGGGGAGGCAGACACACCAGTACGTGCACGCCTCCGCCCACAAGAACCCCCCACGATACAACGTGGGCGATGTCCAGCGGCGTGGTGGCGCCGGGCCAGAACGTGGCGATCACGATGGCTGCACTCACGAGACCGGGCGCCAGCTTTGGCACGAAGAAGTGATCTCGATGGTTGAGCAGTCCTTCGGCCCAGCTCACCAGGCTCACCGTGATCACAAATGGCACCATGATGCGTGTGAGCTGGACGGTCAGCTCGAACTTCGCGGGATCGGACCGAAAGCCGGCCGCGAAGAGATCGACAAGCCAGGGCGCGCCCGCGATGGCCGCACCGCTGATGATCAGTCCCAGCCCGAGCAGACCTGTGAGAACGCGCCCGGCGAGGAGTCGAGCCTCAGCGAGGCCGGCCTCTTGTTCTGCGCGGGCGACACCGGGTACCAATGCTCCAGTGAGGCCTTCGTCGGCGACAAAGCGTCGGAAGACACCAGGAATGCGAAAGGCCGTCAGGAAGGCGTCGGAGTGCATGCCCGCGCCGAGTGCGCTCGCAAGAGCGAGGTCTCGCATCAGGCCCAGTACGCGCGAGAGGCCCGTACCGAGAGAAGACGACAGGAAGGCACGAAAGAGGGACGACACATTGGCTCACGGGCAGGTGGAGACCCGTAGCTTCCGCGCAGTGGGCACGCACCCTGGACTCTGCAGTCGAGAGGCGGGCAAAGGCTTCCGGGAAGCGAGTGGATTCCACGGTGGGTGACTGCTGCCGTCGTTGAGGATTCCCCATCGGTTTGTTCGCGGTGGCCAGAACGACATGGGGAGGATCATCGTTTGTGTACGTGCTGATACTTATGTGCAAGAGCAGGATGCGCCATGAAGGCGCATTTGGGGCGGGATAGTCGTTCGTACATGATGTTTAGTATTGGAATATGAAAATTGTGCAGACACGGTGTTTTCGGGAGCAGCGAGGAAGTGGAGACACAAGAGATGTCGATCGAATGTCTACAAATGTCATCGAACTTGGCATGCTTCGAAAATGGAATTTCACTCGCCAGTCCCGTCCACCGACTCCGACGCCGCTGAGTCCTCAAAGCCGCCTGAACTTGTGGATGGGATGGCTGTGGATGCTGTGGATGGAGATGCGTTTGAAGATGTGACCGGCGAAGCAACGCCCGAGTCTTCGCTTGCCGAGGACTACACGCTGCAGGGGAGCCCTCAAGCAACCGCAACCAACGCGGCGCTTCGGGCAATGTCCCGCACAGCGCGCAGCTTCCTTATCTACGACTCTCACAATGCAGCGATCCGTCAGTTCCTGGGCGAGTACGAGCGCACGATGCGTGCGGCGCTCGCTTTCGGGCCGATTGCCCTGGGCGTACGACCATTCGACCTCGTGCTCGAAGGAGCCCTGGACAATGAGGTGGTCTACGTGCAGCGGGAGCGGAGCAAGTCTCTCGCCTTTCGGATGTATCGCGATGGTGTGCGTCGGATCACCATCGACCCAGCAGCCGAGTGGAACGAGCTTCTGCGATTGCTGGAGATTCTCAGCATCCGCTACACCGGGGTTCGCCAACACGAAGACGACATCGTGACCCTCCTCTGGAAGGCTGGCTTTCAGCACATTGAAGCTCTGTCTGTGGAAGGTTTTGTTCTGGCAGGTGGGGATGACGATTCCGAGAATGACAAGCAGATGGGCGGTGCTCGGCAGTCGGGTGGAGCTTCTGTAGAAGTGCCGCTGGACTTCGACCGGCCCGCTCCACAGTTGGCGTCGGGCAGTGTGGGCGACCTCGGCTGGCGTACGCTCGATGATGCAGAGATCGAGCCGCTGCACTCGGAGGTCTCGAGCCGTGCAGTGGGTACGATGGCTCTGGCGCTTTGTCGCGACATGTTGCGGCTCGCGGGCGATCCTCGGAGTCCCACGCCATTCGATGAGGTGAGAGGCCTGCTGGACGAGGTGCGCACTTTGTTGCTGGCGGATGGCCAGATGGAGCGCTTGCTGGAGCTGGCGCGGGCGGTGGCGGCGCTAGACAATATCGATCCGGATCTGTTGAACGACGACCTCAGGCGGTTTGTGGATTCTCGCGCCCTGGGGCGCATTCTCCACTCGGCATCTCGGGGAGAAGGTGAGCTTCCCGACGAGCTTGGGCAGCTGCTGGATCTCGTCCCTGGAGACCACTTGGAGTCTCTCTTGCGGGCGATGTCGAAGCACCGTGCGCCAGGCAGTCGCGTGCTTGCTGCTCGCCTCATTGAGCGCGAAGTCGAGCGCAGTCCTCAGCAGGTGGCGCGTCTGGTCAGCTCGGTCGAACCCGAGATCGGCGCGTCTTTGATGACCGCGCTTGCCAATCTCGCGCCCGAACGGGTGGTCCAAACCATCGAAGAGGTGATCGCGCTCGATGTACCCGAGTACCAGCTCGTCATTCTTCGCGTGTTGAAGGATGTGGATCCTGAAGTGCTCCCGCCGGGAACCGTGTTGGAGTGGCTTCGGTCGCCGGTGGAGAACACTCGGGTCGAGCTCATCCACCGTATTGGTCGCACCGGAAGCTCCGGCCACTACATGGGCTTGAAGCGCCACCTCGACAAGCTCAAGGGCAACGCCCGGGCAGAAGCGATCGCTCTGGGGCAAGCCATGGCAGATGTGGCGCCCGACCGAACCTTGGAAGAGCTGGGGGGCTTGGTGCGTCCGCGCACCTTCCTGGGTCGAATGCGCGGCTCTACTGTCTCCGGTATTGCAGTCTGGGCGGGGGTTTCAGCATTGGGGCGGCTGCCCGGCGAGTATCCGGAAACCGCCATTCGATGGCAGATGGAGCGGGCTTCCGAAGCCTTGTACAACCACTGCCAGAAGACGCTTCATGAGCGACGCGTCTCGGGTGCGCGCGGGGCCAGCGAGCGAATCGCAGAAGGCAGTGTCTACCTGTCGCGTGGGTTGGTCTACCATCCCGGCGACATCGTACTTTCCGAGCAGATGCTGTGCTTTGTGTCGAGCAGCAAGGTCGATCGGTGGTTCGGCCTCAGCAACATCGACCTTCCCGTACGAAGCATCGAGCGGGTGGAGGTCGACGACGGAGTGCCGTCCATGACCATCTACACGGCGAAGGCACAGATGCGGTTCGTCCGCGGTGATGTGGTCGAGATCGGAACGTCGCTGCTGACCCTGATTGGTGGCAGTGGGGTGCAGGGAGGTCGTGGCGCATGACCCTAGTGGACCTCGAAGCCAGCCAGCATCAGCTGGGCACCGCGGTGGACCGTGCCCGCATGGGCGAAGACCGGGATCTTGCAGCCCGGGTGCGCGACACCGGTGAGCGATTCGTGCGCCAGCTGTTCGGAGCGCTTCGCCTCACGCGAATTCACGACCTTCGCAATGCGGTCTTCGACAAGCCGGTGCAGGAACTGTGTGCCTCCTTGGGCGAGCTGGAGCAACTGCTGGGTGCAATCCATCTCGTCACGGTTGAGGGGCAGGTCTACATCAACGATGTGCGCGTGCGCTTGGACGAGCGACTGGACACGGCCGCCCAGCTCGGGAGGGAGCTCGGTCGGCATGATGTGGGTGGAATGTCTTTTCACGGGGCGCTTCCGATCCCAGCGATGAAGTCGCTGGTGGATGCGTTCGGCAGCGAGCCAAACGAACAACAACCGCGCTCAGTGCTTCGCAATCGACTGCAAGATGCGGGCTTGACCTCGATCGATCTGCTCGGGGCGTACCGTTTCCGCGTCGGTGACGAGCCATCGACGGTGTCTCAGGCGGATGCCAAGAAGGTCCGTGAACGAGCCGCCTCGCTCGTTGATGCGACCGTAGATTCCCTGGGTGCAGACCGGATGCCCAACCCGCTGCCTGTCCGTCGAGCGGTCACGGAGTTGTTGGAGATGGGCTCCGAAGCCGATCTGTTGTCGACGAAGAGTCGAGGCGGCTCGGCCTTTGCGCAGCACACGCTTCGGATCTCTATGTTGTCGCTTGTGATCGGGAAGCAACTGCGCCTTGCGCAAGCCACTCTGCAGGACCTCGGCGTGGCGGCGATGTTTCATGATGTGGGGTACTCGACCCGTGAGGGGGCCACGCCAGCAACGGCCGATGAGCCGGCTCATCCTGGGTATCCACCGCCCTACGAGCGACACGGTGAGGCCGGTGCGCGCGTGCTCTTGCGACAGCGGGGCTTTCACGAAGCCAAGATTCTTCGCGCGCTCGCTGCGTTGCATCACACCCGTCGGTATGACCACCCCGCGGGTCGGCCTGCACTCTTCGCGCGCATCATCGCGGTGTGCGAAGCCTACGACGCCATGACCGTGCTCGGTCCTCGCACGGTGTCTCCACCGGAGGCGCTCGCCAGCTTGCAGGCGGAAGTGGGAACCTTCTTCGATCCGATCATTGTGCAGGCCTTGGTGAATGGACTCGGCCGGTACCCGCCCGGTACGCAGGTGTTGATCAACCACGCGATCCATGGAGTGGTCGTGGGATTGCCGACCGGCCAAGAAGACTGGGACAAGCCCCGAGTGCGAGTGACTCAGTCAAACAGCGACATGGTCGAAGCAGAAGCGGTTCTCGACATGTCGTCCTTTCCGAGCACTCTCTCCGTCGCCGAGTGATCTCGCTCGGGTCGGGGGGCTTCGGCAGGTCGCTTCGAGGATTCACCACCCCGACCTCCCGCCTCCGTACATCGGGGGGAAGCGGCCGTGGTACCGTGGGCTCCCTTTGGTGGGAGGTTGTCTCCGGTGGGGGGTGGCATGTCGATGCACGCGGACTCGGTTCGCATACTGGCGGCTCGTCTGGGCGTGCCTGAGGCTCAGGTCGAGGCGGCGCTCTCGCTGGAGGGACTCTCGCTCGGCCCCGAACACACGCAGGCAACGACTGCGTCGCGGGCCACGTTGGCGCCCACGGCTCCCCCCATCGTCGAGGAGTCTTCGGGCGCGACGGAGGCCCCCTCGAGTGCACTGAGTGGTCTGCTGGGCGACCGCTACCGGGATCTCGGACCGCTGGGTGTTGGGGGTATGGGTGAGGTTCGACGGGTCTACGATCGCCAGCTCCGGCGCGTTGTGGCGATGAAGACTCTGCGGACGAACCTGTTGGAAAATCCTGCAGCAGTGTCTCGGTTCATCGAAGAGGCCGAGATCACTGCGCAGCTGCAGCACCCAGGGATTATTCCCATCCATGACCGCGGTGTGCTGCCAGACGGGCGCGTGTGGTTCACGATGCGGGAGATCGAAGGGCGCAGCTTTTTCGAAGCCATCCGAGATCACCATCGGGCTGTCGATGACAATGTGGAGGTGGCCACGCGGCGGAGACGGCGCTTGATCGAGTCCCTGCACCGGGTCTGTGCGGCCGTGTCCCATGCCCATGAGCGGGGCGTGGTGCACCGCGACTTGAAGCCTGAAAACATCATGATGGGGCAGCAGGGTGAGATTCTCGTTGTGGATTGGGGTCTGGCTCGCGTGGGGCGCAGTGAACCAGAGGCCTCGAGTCCGTCTACGGTCGACAGCACCCGCAGTGCTCGCCAGGCCTTTCTCACGCAAATGGGTCAGGTTGCGGGCACTCCGGCCTACATGTCGCCAGAGCAGGCGGATGGTGCACTGGATCAGATCGGT
>CAJWOS010000123.1 GCA_913044235.1 uncultured Pseudomonadota bacterium | reverse complement strand
CCATCGAGTCCGAGAATCGACCCGCCACTGGCCTGGGTGACCTCGAGGATCGGTCCGACGGGCCGCGCTCCCTGGGCGATGAACGGAACCATGCGCAGGTCCCCCCACAGTGCCACGCCAACGGCACCGGTGCGCTCGATCTGTCGATCGCAGATCAGCCGGTTGCTGCCGGGTGTCTGACCGCTCGAGGCGACGCCTCCGATCTTGGGACAGCCGGGAAAGGCTTGGTCGAGCGCGTTTGCCAGCGCCTGACCGTCGACCGAGAAGAGGTCGGAGAGCAGCACGAATGCGGGTTGCTGCTCCGGGCGCAATGACAGTGCGGTCTGCCATTCTGCTGGGGAGCGGGATCGGGCTTCGGCAGGGGAGATCCAAAACGGCACTACGCCGACATCAGGCAGATAGCCTGCCATCCAAACGATTCCATCGGTCTGTTCGTGCTCGCGTGCGTTGGCCACCAACCCGGCTCCGGTGCATCCGAGCACTGTTACACCCTCGCCAAACTCTTGGTACACGGTCGCCACGAGGTCGGCGAGCATGAAGCGGACTGCTGCAGAAGCGAAGACCATCACGAGCTGGGGAGGTCCCTGCTCGAGACCGGTCTGGCATGCCCGAACAAATGCCGCCGCAGCACCGGCGGCGTGAGAGGGGCGAGGCTCGTAGTGGGTGATCCACTGCATCGCATTGGGCTCCGAGTTTGTCATCTGCGGTTAGCCGGTTGTTCATGCCACGTCTGTCGTCCATTCTTGCTGAACTTGGTCTCTCTGGGGGCGCGCGTCGACGCGCTCTTGAGGGAGGCAAGGTCTTTGTCCACGGAATTCCCACCGCCGATGGGGGCCGCGATGTCGCACCAGACACCGTGACGGTTCGGCTCGACGCACCTCGGTTGCGTCCGGGACGGGATCTCGCCATGCTCTACCGAGACGAGCACTTGGTGGTGGTCTGGAAGCCGCCGGGCCTGTTGTCTGTGCCTGCGCGCAACCGACCGGATGGCAATCGCTCCGTGCTGGGGTGGGTCGAGCGCATCACCAAAGGGCCGGCGTTTGCTGTCCACCGCATCGATGAGCCCACATCGGGTCTCTTGATGGTGGCTCGAACCGAAGCGGCTCAGCTGGTCTTGAAGGAGCAGCTTGAGCTGCACTCTGTCGAGCGTCGCTACCTTGCGCTGGTCTCGGGTCATCCTCCGGTGGGACCGATCACGCACGACACCCACTTTGTTCGGGACCGGGGCGATGGGCTCCGGGGTTCCCGTGAGGTGTGGGAGCCGCCGCCGGCCTACGACCATCCCGGACGCCGGGCCATGACCCACATCGCTCGCCTTGCGGTGGTGGACCGCCGGAGCAGCCTCGTTGAGGCGCGCCTCCAGAGCGGGCGCACTCATCAGGTGCGCATTCACTTGGCGGAAGCCGGCTTTCCCATTCTCGGGGATCTGCTCTACGCAACGCCGCAAGTATCGGGTCGCTCCTCCCGGCTGGCGTTGCATGCCTCCGTGTTGGGATTCGTGCACCCCACGCGCGGCGAAGCGATGCGCTTCGTGGCCCCTCTTGCCGACGACTTGGAGCAGCTGCGTCGAGGCATGGTCCGAGAACAGAACGACCGTGCAAGCGGCGCGTCTGAGCCACAAGCAAAGGCCGAGCGCAGTCGAATGCCGCGAAAAGGCCGCAAGAAGGGTCGCAAGCGTTCGCGCAAGCGGTAATGGGCTGGCGCATGGTACGAAAACGAGTGGTCGACCGAACGACCGATGATGGAGGATTGACAACCATGCGAATGCATTTGAACCCCTGGATGATCGTTTCGGCCGTGATGGGCCTTTCTGCGTGCGGTGGGAAGGGAAACGCCGACCAGTCGTACTGCCAGTCTCTTTGTGACTGGGCGGTGGAGTGCGCCTCGAGTGGAGGCGACGTCGACGCCGACGGACTGATGGCGGAGTGTCTGTCTGCCACTTCGGCCGCCTCGGCGACGTGTGCCGAGTTCGATGCCGGTGACATGTCTCGCGCAGACGAGCTGATCCTGGGCGACTGCAACACCTCGATTGCCGAGAGTGTGTCGGCCGGTGAGTGCGATGCCTTCACTGGAACATTGGCTGCAGCCGAGCGCGCTCAGCCGCCGGCGACCTGCAACGGCTTGGACGGCGCGCAGGATGCGTTTGATGCCGCCCAGGAAACCGTCTTTCCAGGCTCCGAAGAAGTGTGCGAAGACCTCGCCGACGCCTTCTGCGGCAAGCTCGTGACCTGCATCGAAGACTCTGCGGGGCACGACGATCCCGACGGGCTCGCCTACGACGCCTGCATGACCGGCCTCTCCGGGCGAGTGAGCGAGTGCATCGACAACGACACCTACGCCGCCGACATCACGAACTCCCAGCGCGAGGGTGCCGACCGATGCATCGTCGACATGGCGGAGGCATCGTGCGACGACCTCTTCAGTGGAAGCATCCCCGCGGTGTGCTCTGCAGCCTTCGTGGATGCGTCCACAGCGGCTTCGTACGCGAGCGACATCGGCAACATCGCGTCGACCTACGCGTCGGGCGGCTGAGCGTCTGACACAGACTCGGATGGCTCCGTGGACAGTGCGGGGCTGTCCGGGCCGGGCGTGGAGTCGTGCGGCACGTAGCCTCGCTTCTTCAGCCAGCGCTTCTGTTCCCACGCTCGACGCGTGGCAAATTTGGCCGGCTCGTCGATCGCCACTTGCAGCGGCACTTTGGTGATCGGATGGGCGAGGCGCAGGGCGAGCGCCCAGAGGTGCAGTCCCTTCCGGTCGAGGTTGGGTACCATCCCGGTGTAAAGGTCGTCGCCGAGGATGGGATGGCCAAGGTGCGCCATGTGGATGCGCAGCTGGTGTGTGCGCCCAGTCTCCGGCCAAAGGTCTACCGTGGTGAGCCAGCCAAAGCGTGTGCTCGGAGTGTGCATCCGGACCGCGAACCGGCTCGCGGCCGGCTTGTCCTGCACGTCGACCTCCACTCGGCCACAGCCTTCGAGTCGCCCGACCAGGATTGCGCGGTATCGCTTTTCTACCTGGCGATGTTGGAAGATGCGGCCCAGGTGCATGTTGGCCGTGGCTGTCTTGGCCACCACGACAAGGCCGCCGGTGCGGTCATCGAGCCGATGCACGGTATGTGGCCAGGGCAGAGCATCGGGAGCGGTGGAAGGAGCAAGGTTGTGCGGGAGGCAGGCCACGAGCGTCTTGTAGCGATTGCCGCTTGTGCGGAGGCCGGGCTCTTTTACCACCACGGCCATGTGCGGATCTTCGAAGATGACGTTGACGGTGTGTGGGTACAGCTTTCGGTGCACGATGCGGGGAAACAGCGTGATGACGTCGCCCGGAGCGATGGTGACCGGCAGCGGGCACATCGAGCCGTTCTTCTGCAGCAGCCCCTTTTTCCGCAGCTTTCGGGCCTGGGATGCGCTGGGAATCTCTTCGAACACCTGCGCAGCCCAATAGTCCATGCGCTCGTCAAAGTGGGGATCGCTGAGGGCGTCGACCGGCACGACCTGAGCCGCCATCGGGACTGCATCGGCAGGCGGCGGATTGCGGATCGTGGGCGGAGGCCCGGCTGTATGGGGCGAGCGGCCGCTGGTCTTCCGGGGAGGCATGGCATGCGGGTATCCCGTCTGCATGGAGGACCGGTCCATTTGCGGGGTTTCGTGGAGCGAGATCTGGATACAGCGGCTGCATGAATGCTCTGCACACCATGGTTGAATTGCGTCGAGTCCTGGCAGCCCGTCCGGGTCAGGCCCTGCCGCCCAAGATCGAAGTCGCCCGGCCCTATGCTGCCGTGGCTGCGGTGTTGCGCGACTCAGCACAAGGGGTGCAGGTCCTGCTCATCCGTCGTGCGGAGCATCCTGGCGATCCCTGGTCGGGTCACATGGCGCTGCCTGGCGGACGCCGGGAGCCGAGTGACGCGACGCTGATGCACACGGCCATGCGGGAAACGGCCGAAGAGCTGGGGCTGCGGTTGACTGCAGACCAGGTGATCGGGTCGCTCGATGATCTCGAGGCCGTGGCGCGCGGCCGCCGCGTGGGCATGGTGATCCGGCCCTTTGTTTTTCACTGGGAGGCGCCGGAGCTGCCGGAGCTGGTCCCAAACCGCGAGGTGGCGGAAGCCCTCTGGACGCCGCTTCTGCCCATCCATCGCGGGGACTGTGACACCACTCGGCCGTTCGAGATGGATGGTGTGACCTATGCTCTGCCGGGCTGGGATGTGCGGGGTCGGGTGGTCTGGGGACTGACCCATCGGATCTTGAGTGACCTGTTGGAGCGCATGTAGAGCGGCGTCGGGCTAACGGCTGGTTGGAGGTCCCATGGGCAAACACGTCGTCGCACTGATCATCGCGCTCCTGCTGAATGCATCCGCCAACTTGATGATCAAGTTCGGGATGCATGCCATCAATGTGGAGCTGGCCGGCGCGGGGGTGCTCTCGCAAGGCCCCCTCGGCGTGGTGAAGCTGCTGATTCGCCACTGGATCCTGCTCGTGGGCCTCGGATGTTTCGCCCTCAATGTGGTCTTCTACGCATTTGCCCTTCAAAAGCTGCAAATCAGCGTGGCCTATCCGATCATGGTCACTGTGGGGTTTGCCATCATCGCCGTGGTGGCGGGCTGGCGTCTGGGAGAGTCGCTGTCCATGATTCAATGGGTCGGGGTGGGGGCCATCCTGCTCGGGGTCACCCTCGTGGCGAGCGACGCGGGACGGCAGATGGGGGACGCCGGGTCGGAACCTGCGGTCGATGCGTCTGATCCGGTGGTGCGATGACCCCACTCGACCAGTGCCAGCACTGGGTGAACGAGTTTGTGGTGGGGCTGGACCTGTGCCCGTGGGCACGGGCGCCTCTCCAGAGCGACACCGTTCGGTGGCGAAGCACCCAGGCGGCCCAGCTTGAGGCCCTCGTGGCGGAGGTGGTCTTCGAGGCGGAGCAACTTCAGCAGCATCACGACATTGAGACCACGCTCCTCGTGCTTGCGGAACCTGCCGCTGTCCTGGATTTCGACTCGATGAACGAGCTGGTGGCGGTATCGGAAGCGGTGCTGGAAGACCTGGGCCTGCTGGACACCGTTCAGCTCGTGGGCTTCCACCCAGACTTTCGGTACGCCGAGGCGGATCCACTCGACCCGGCCAATCACACCAACCGGAGTCCGGTACCGATGGTGCACTTGCTGCGCCGAGCCGCGCTGGAGGCTTTGCAGATCGACGGCGCGCGGGTATCGGAGCGAAATGCCGCTCTGCTTCGCGGTCGTGCATCGGAGGCGTGATGGGAATCTTCGACTGGTTCAAGGCGGCCGACGGGGTGCGTCCCGCAGCCATCCGCACCCTGCCCCAGTGGCAGGAACAAGTGAAGAAGGCGGAAAACCCCGTCATTCTGGAGGTGTGGAGCGACAACTGCCCGCCTTGCCGACGGATGGTCCCTGTGCTCGACAAGGTGGCGTCGCGCTACGCTGGTCGGGTCACAGTCGTTACCGTGGGGACCGATGCGGACCTCGCGCTGCTGCGGATGCTGCAGGTGCGGTCCACGCCCACCGTCGTGATCTACGACAGGGGAGAGGAGCTTGGCCGCATGGTGGGCTTCCGGCCAGAGGGGTGGTTCCACCAAATGATCGAGGCTGAGTTTCCGTCCGCCACGGCCTGAGCGGTGCGGAGCGCGTCGGGGCTCCGTTGCCCGTTGGTCTGGTGACAGTCCCCGTAGGCGATGGGTCGTCGAATGGTGTTGGATGCCATGCTGCATTTGCAGGAGAAGCGTTGATGCAGTCCGTTTTGGTTCCGTACAGCACACTTCGCCTCACACGCATCGGCCTGGGATGTTGGACCCTCGGCCGTGAATATTGGGGCGACGATCACGACGACCGGCGGGCGGTGAAGACCATCCATGCGGCGCTGGCGGCAGGCATCAACTGGGTGGACACAGCGCCCCTGTATGGTCGTGGGCACGCCGATGCGCTGGTCCGACAGGCGCTCGAGGGGCGGCCGGAGGTTGCGGTGGCGACCAAGGTGGGCGTGCGCTGGGAAGGCACGCGCTCGGGGCATGCCGAGAGCGACCTGTCTCCCGAACACATTCGCGCTGACTGCGAAGCGAGCCTGCGTCGACTCGGTCGCGACCGTATCGACCTGCTGCAAGTGCACTGGCCCGATCAGGGAGGCCGAAGACTCGAAGACTCCATCGCGATGCTCCAGGCGCTCAAGGACCAGGGGCTGATCCGCGCATGGGGACTCTGCAACTACACCTCCGATGCAGTGCAGCGGGCGCGTGCGGTGGGTCTGCTATCAACCCTACAGACCCCCTACAGCCTGCTCCGGCGAGAGTTCGAGTCTGCGCTCGCAGGGGAGGTCGAGCGACCGGACGCACAGGGTGAGACCGTATCGGTCCTGGCCTACGAGACGCTGGTACGGGGCCTGTTGACCGGCCGATACCAGTCGATGCCGCGCTTTCCGACGTCCGATCAGCGGGCTCGCGATGAGCGGTTTCAAGGGCGGCGCTTCGTTCATGCGCGCCGCTTGGTGTGGGATCTGGAGCGTGTGGCGCAGAAGGTGCGCGTGTCGGTCCCCGCACTGGCTGTCGGATGGGTGTTGTCGCGGTCCGGTGTTGCGGCAGCCGTCGTGGGGGCGCGCACGCCGCAACAGATTGAGCAGACCGCAGGCGCCGCTCGACTCGCCGGCCGGGCGAAGATTTGGGCGGTCGTGAGTCGCCTGGCGGCCATCCACGGGGGAACCTGAGGCCCCGGAGCGGAGATTGGGTCGAACGGCGGGATGGCGTCGGATAGGCCCCCGGCACACCCGATACGGGATGGGTCGACTCTGCAGGTCGAGCCGTCCGAGGACGCAACGTGACCCTTCCCTCTGTACTCGTGGTTGGTGGTGGAATCGGTGGTCTCACCGCTGCTGTCGCCCTTCGCAAGCTTGGCTTCGACGTCCGTGTGGTGGAGCAGTCTGTGGTGCTCGGCTCAGTGGGAGCGGGCGTCACGCTTCAGTGCAACGGGCGAGCGGTCCTCGACGCGCTCGGTATCGAGCTTGAGCCGGCAGATGCTTGCGCCGTGGGCTCCTTCCGGGCGCTCACCCAGCGTGGGCGAGTGCTGATGGATGCCGACAGCGGCGAGCTGGAGCTGGGACATCCTGCGGTGAGCGTGCACCGTACGGCGCTGCTGGCCGCTTTGGTTCAGGCCCTCGAAGCCGCTGGCGGGGGGCTTGAGCTCGGCCGCAAGGTGATGGTGCTGCGGAACAACGACGATGGTGTCGATGCGATCTTCGAGGATGGGGAGACGGATCGCTTCGATGTGGTTCTTGGGGCGGATGGCATCAATTCCACGGCCCGCCGGTGTCTCTTCGGGTCGACCGGCACGCGCTATTCGGGCCAGACCGGCTGGCGATTTGCGGAGACCGGTCTGTCGGGAGCACTCGAAGGTACGGTCGAGCGCTGGGCACCTGGTCGCCGTGTCGGGCTCGTGCCGCTGTCCGATGGACGGGTGTACGGCTACCTCATCCGGTCCGCTCCGGCGGGCACGGCCTCTGCTGAGACCTCCACGCTCGCCCATGTGCGCGGGATTTTCGGGGGGATGGATGCACAACTGGACTCACTCTTCGATGCTTTCGCAGTGCGAGCGGCGGCCGGTGATCCGCCGACCTTTCACCACGAAGACCTTCGCGACCAGCCAAAGCTCTCGTTTGGTCGGGGACGCCTGGTGTTGCTTGGAGATGCGGCCCACGCCATGACGCCGAACCTCGGCCAGGGCGCCAGTCAGGCGATCGAAGATGCCGCTGCGGTGGCCATCGCGTTGGCGAGTGGAGGGGTTCCGCCTGAGCGTCTCGCTGATCACATCGATGGCATTCGGCGTGACCGGGTCGCTGCGTTGCAGAAGCGCGCGTGGAGGCTTGGGTTGCTGACGCAGTGGGTACATCCAGTGGCGGTGTGGCTACGGGACACCGCGATGGGCGGGATGCCTCGACGCGCAGCCGTGCGTCAGGCGCGCACGGTCTTCACGCCCGGACTGGAACTGGCCGACACCCTTGGCCCGATCGTGCAGTACCGTGGCGGCTGACGTTCAGCGCAGCTCGTAGCCACGAAGGGTCTCGGCAAGCTCGGCAAGATCGGCATCGCGCGGATGGTTGGCTCGCCAGAGCAGACGAAAGTGGTCGTGACCAAGCTGGTCCGACGGGAACACCGCATGGAGGCGGCCTGCCTTGAGATCGTGCTGCACAAAGTAGAGTGGGAGGACCGCGACACCCCAGCCATCGAGGACTGCGGCGCGGATGGCTCCAATCCCGCCCACGTACAGGTGGTGACCGAAGCGCCAGCGGGTGGCATCGGGACGGTGGTCGCGGAAATAGGAAAAAAGGGGGAGGTCGGGGGTACCGTCGACCAATGTGAGCGCGGCGGCATGTTCGGGTTCCGTCGGACCCTCTCCCTTCGCTACGAATACATATTTTTCCTCATGTAGAAGGGACTGGCGGATGTCGGGCCGGCGGGGGCCGGCACTCAGCACGCAGGCATCGATCCGACCGCGCTCCATTCGGTCGAGCAAATCGGCCGTATCGCCCATGTACAAGTGGACGGTGCGCTCGGGGCGGCGCGCAGCGAGAGGGCGCAAGGAGGGCACAAGCCAGGACAGTCCCAGCTCGTATCGGGTGCCGATCGTGAGGGAGAAGGGCAGGGGACGGCCATCGCCTGCCGCGACACGCCCACACCGGTCGGCGTCGGCCAGCATCTCCCGCGCGTGGGGCAGCAGCCGCCGGCCGGCATCGGTGAGGGCCACGCGGCGGGTGGTGCGCTGGAACAGCTCGATCTCGAGCGTCTCTTCGAGTCGGCGGATCCGATCGGACACCGCGGCAGGCGAGCGGTAGAGCTTGTCTGCTGCGGAGCGGAAGTGCAGAGTCTCGGCCACGGCGACGAAGCACCGGAGAGAGTCGAGATCGATGTCGAGAGCCATGGAACGCTCGGGATGGGAGGTCGACGGGAACGGATGGGGAGGTCAATCGGTCGCGGTTGCCCGCCCAATACCAATGACTTCCCGACCGTCGGCCGTGGTCTGGAAGCGGCTGTAGTAGAGATAGAGGGTCCCGTCTGCACTGGCGAGAAAAGCGGGGTCGAAGAAGCACAGATCTGGGGGGCTGGGCTGTTCAGGAGGGGTGTGGCAGGTCTGCCCGGACAAGCCGGCGAGCCGCTTTACGTTGCCAAAGGTCTTGCCGCCATCATCGCTCTCGGCAACGCCGAGCGAGCCGTCGAGTGCGTCATAGGTGTGGTACAGCCGCAGCCGTGCAGTGTCGCGAACATACACCGGATCCGGGTCGACATGGCGCTCAGGGAGCACTGTGGCGCGGGCATCTGGCACAAACCGTATGCCGTCGGGCGATGTGGCCCGGCGAGCGGCGTCGCGTCCGGGGTAGGTGTCGGCGAAGAAGAGGCGAGCCTTCTCGGTGAGTGGGTCAATCGATAGCGCCGGCACGCTGGGCCAGAGGGATCCATCGGTGGGCAGGAGCGGGCCGGTGCCCTCCGGGGTCCACGTTTTGCCATCGGTGACCAGTGCGCACAGCCGGGTGCCGGGGTCGTCGCCGGGCTTCGGTGGACCGGTCGCGTGGGGGTCGGCCTGTCCCGTGGGCGACATCCAGCCTTCCACCAGCACGCGAATTCGACCATCCGTGGTGGGGGCTGCTGTGGCGTCAAGGAACATGCGTCCGCAGGTCTTGGGAAGCAAATGGGTAGGCACCGGACCATCGGACTGCCATGTTCGGCCGTCGGTGCTTCGGAACAAAGAGAGCGTGCCCCGCTTTCGGCTTGGGGTGGTCACCATCCAGACAGACCCATCGGGCAGCGGGATCACCGATGGAACGGTGTGGTTTTCCAGCAGAAAGCTGGGATCTTCCTTCCAGCTCCAGCCGCGGTCAATGGGCACGGAGCGCCGGGCGAATGTGGGTGTGCACCGAATGGCGTCGGCATGCGTACTGCAATCGAGGTTGGGCAGCGGCTCGGGCGCTGGGGGGGAGCACCCGAGGCCGAGTAGGCCCAGCGGCAGCCAGCGTGGGTTCATCGGCAGTCGCTCCGTTCGCGATCCCAGACATGCCAGGAGCCCGTGGCAACCGGTGCACAGCCCAGGAGACTGGTCCAGTCGTCGTGATGGCCGCGCCAGATCACCGACGTGATCTTAAGTTCATCGAGTTGTTCGAGGGTATCGGGCGGAAGGGGAGCCTGGCGGTACAGCGCAGATAGGAGGGGGCTCGCGTGCACCCTTTCGGCAAAATGCTGCGGCCAAAGACGGGCGTCTGCTGCGCCGTCACCGCGGATGAGGGGGCGTCCGGTGTGAATGGCGAGCAGGGGGATCAGGTTGGCCGTCGTGGACCATGGCCCCACCAGGAGCACCCCAGATGACGTGGTCTCGGGGAGGGTGGGGAGCGTGTAGAATCCCCCGAGAGGGCTCGGGTCAAGCTCAGAGGTTGGGATTCGGGGGTCGCCCGAGTCCACGGCGTCTCGAAGCTGCATGCGTGCATCGACCGCCCAGGCACCGCCCACGATCGCTACCCCCGGCCAGAGCCAACGAGGGGGGAGTACGGTGGTGAGTCCAGCGAGTGCGCCCGCCGTGGCCACCAAAACCACGGCGACGATGCGGTCGGGCCACCAGAATCGGGAGAATCCGGGAAGGGCGTCGAGAGCGCGGAGGGGCAGGCTCCACTCGAAGCCCGCAAATCGAACGGGTGTGCCGTCCATCGACCATACGGAACCGGCGGCCAAGGCTGTACCTATCGCCATTGCGATCACCCATGGTCGGGTCTCTCGCACCTTCAGAGCGACGGGTAGGAGCAGCACAGCGACGAGCGGAATGCGGTGTGCGGGCAAGCGACCGCCAGCGACCAGCTGGAATGGAGAGATGGCACTCGCGACGCGTTGGATGCGTGAGAGCTGCCCATCGCCGATGGCCGCTTGCTGTGCACCCGACCAGGCGGTGTCGAGAATGGGAAGTAGGGCCAAAACCAGGACTGTGAGGCACACCGCGGCGGCCACACCGAGGGCGCGCAGCTCGCTCCTCAGAGGGCGCGGCACACGACCGGGCCCGAGCAGCGGGAGCACACTAAAGGTCACGAGGGCCACGGGACCCAGGAACCAGTAGGTGGCGGCCACCAGCCCCAGTGCAAGTCCAGCGAGCACTGGGCGCGGAGAGCGGCTCCAAGCCCAAGCCTCTGCCGCACAGACGGCGAGCGGAGCCACCAGGCCCTGTTCGAGTCGGCCCTCGCACATCTCGAACCAGGCAAGGGGTGAGGCTGCGCACGCGATCGCCGCCAGCACCGCACCGGGTCGGCCCGCCACGCGCCAGCCCAGCCAGCCGCCGGCAAGGCCGTTGCAGAGGCCGATGAAGAGCATGCTGCGATGCCAGGCGGCGAGGGGCTCGACCCCGATGCCGAGCCAGCCGGTGGTGATCAATGCCACCAGGTTCCATGCACTCGCGGCCAATGCGCCACCGTCGGGAAACCACACTCGGGGATCTCGGGTCCACTGGCCCTGACCGGTGAGCGCATCGGTGGCCCAGTCGTGCATCACCAGGCTCCATGCGAGATCGCCCTCGGCACGGGCTGACGTCCATGCGACGCCCAGCTCCATGGGGAGCGGCCAACACATCCAGAGCACGCACGGCACCACGACGGCGACGGTGACGGCTACCGTTCTCTGGAGCTCGGTCATTGGTCGCCGTCCAGCATGGCTTCTGCGGCAAAGCTCTCCAGGCGAAACGGTCGCCAGCAAATGTTGTCGATGCAGGTCTCTTCGCGCACCAGCATCCGACGGGCCTGTTCATCCTGCACCTCTTGCGGGACTCCGTGGCCATCCTTGGTGAACAAACCGTTGGCGTCGAGGCTGGCGATGTTGACAAAACTGGCGACACCTTGCGTTGACAGGCGGCGTGCCCAGTTCGCGGGGGTCTCGCGGTCGAGCGACATCATATGCACGTGCCGCTCAACGATCGCGGCTGCCAATTCGTGGTTCTGTGCGGGAATGGTGTCGATCGGAGGCCAGAGGGCGACGGGTCCGGGGGGCAGCGTGCGCGCGACCGCAAAGAACGGTGTGTCGGCCGCGGGCACGGGCCACACGCGTGGGGTGCGCCAGGCGCCGTCGAAGAGCAGGCCTGCTGCGACAATCAGCCACCAACGCCGCGGCAAGCGATCGGTGAGTGCAGCGGCTGTAATGCATAGGGCAAAAACGGTTCCCGAGAGGAAGCGAGAGGTCGCAACGAGGGCATCCATCCCCGGAAGCCGCTGGAGTCCTGCCCAGGGAAGCGGGATGTGCCAGGGGCGCTCACTCCACATGCGAAGGTCGGGGCCGAGCGCAAACAGCACAGCGGCCATTGCAGCAAGCACCAAGGGAGGGATGAAGGCCCGGTGGCGGTGTTTCCAGGCCCCGACAAGACCGAGCGCGAGGAGAAGGTGTCCCAGCCACGAGATCTGGCTGGCGGTTCGCACACCGAAGTTGGGGCCGAAGCGTGCTTGCCCCACGAAGAGGTCGCCCCATCGAGTCGACCAGTCGAGGCCATAGACGGGTCTTCCGTGTGCCATCGCCCGCGGCCAGGTGAGCTCACCGAAGCCCGTGACGGCAGCTGCAGTGGACTCGGGGGGGGAGGTGGTGAAGGCCGACTCTCCGGCGTCCCCAGCAGCCGCGCCGATGAAGTAGAGCACTGTCGGAACGGCTGCCAGCAGTACGATGACGCTGATCTCCCACCAGTGACGTTTTGTGCGTTGGGGTTTCCAGCCGGAGAACCCGTACAGCGCGAGCACGAGCAAGCCTGCCGGAACCGCTTGATAGGGCGACGAGAATGCGGCAGCGAGTAGGCCCATGGTGCCCAGTGCGATGCGGGAGACGGAGCCGGTTCGCTGGGAGCCGATGGCGATCATGGCAAAGGCTGGAAATGCGAGGTTCTCGGGTCGTCCGAGGCTCTGGGCGTGGAGCACCAGGGGGGCGGAGATCCCGGCCACCGCGCCCATCAGTTGGCCCCAAAACCCGATGCGGAGCGCGCGAGCGGTCAGAGACACGCCGAGTCCTTGCAGGGCGACCAGCAGGGTGGTGGCGAGGTTCACCGCGGGCAAGGCTCCGAGTGTGCCCACGAATGGAGCCGCCAGGAGCACCATTGGCCAGGCCACGATCCGAACGGGGATGCCGCTCGGAGGATCGATCATATCGAGCACGGTCGGAGAGCCCAGGCCGGCGATCTGGCGTGCAGCGATCGCGTGCAGCGGCGTGTTCGGATCGAGGGGAACCGCCCATAGATGCAGCGAGAGCGGTGCCCGCAAGGCCACCGCCAGCGCGATGCACGTCGCCGCCAGCACGAAGACTTCGCGCCATCGGACTGAAGTGGAAGCTGCGGGGAGCGGTTGCATGCCCGTAGACTCGCACACGGGAGTCCCATGCGGTCGGTGGCATGTGGAAGAACAAGCATCCGGTTGCGCGCACATGTTGCGGACAACGCGGGAGACCGGCGGCAACGGACTCGATAGGGGAGCGCATGCCTCGCTCCTTTCCACGCCGAAGTTTCCTGGTGGCTGCGGGCGGCGCTCTGGTCGTTCTTCATCCCGCCTGGGCCAACCCGCTTCGCTACGTGCCGGGACACCCGCTTTCCGACGTGTCCAAGCATGTCTGGTCGTACTGGCACACGCCTGCCACTTTGCACAGCCTGCCGCAAACCGACTTGCTCAACGGTCCGCATGGTGGAGTTCTGCTCGACCCGATGGCGATGCCGGCGCTCTTGCTTGCCCCGCTCTCGGCACTGGCCTCCCCAGCCTTGGCCGCAAATGTCTGGATTGCAGCGATGCTGATCGCGGCAGGGTTGGGTGTGGCCCGGCTGGCACGTGTGCTCGGTGCAACCGAGGGCGGCGCTGCGCTTGCGGCTGGCATGGCCGTATTCTCGGCGCCGCTCCTGGCCTACCCGGTGGTCGCTGGGGTCCATGAGCGACTCGGTGTGGCGCTGATACCGTGGCTCGTAGCGGCCTTGCTCGAGCGCGCGAAGCATGGACGGGGCGGATTTGTCCCTGCGATTTTGTTGGTGCCATTGGCTCTGCACAGTGGTGTTTGGGCTTGGGTAGGCGTCTTGCTGATGGGGGCTGCAGTGGCGCTGCCTCGCACAACGAGCTGGATCCGATTCTGGGCGCCCTGGGGCCTGGGCGGTCTTCTTCTGGTGGCTGCGTTCGCTTTGAGTCAAGGGTGGTCGTCCGACCCGATGTCGTTGGCGCCACAGCCCGGTCGGCATGGTTTGTTCGGACCTGGGGGGGCTGTGGTCCGGGCTGCATCGTTCCAGAGTCTCTGGTGGCCGAGCCCGCCGCTCTTCGTGGATGAGGGCGACCTCTTGATGCGCGGCGAGCATGTTGGTCTTGTGGCCACACTGCTCGCAGGATCGGGCGTGGTGTTGCGGCGTCGCAGTGCGCCTTGGATCTGGCTTTCGGTGGTGTTGGTGGTGCTGGGGGTCTGGTCGCTCGGGCCGTGGCTGTGGGGGCACCTCAACAGCGTGTATGCAGTCTCGGTGTGGGTGGTGCCCCTGTTGGGGGCCTGGCCGGAGCCCGGTCAGCTCACCATGCCGCTGGTGCTCCTGCTTGTGGCGGCCGCAGGAGCCGCTTGGAGTACCGTTCCCCAGCGTTCTGTTCGGGGGCTATTGGTCGTGATGCTTGTGGCTGAGCGGTGGATGGCGCTTCCGCCGCTGGGCCATCGCACCGACACCCAGACCGAGTCCGTGTGGGCGGCGCTGCCTGGAGAGGGCGTCATTGCAACGATTCCCCGGAATCTACCGAGCCGTCAGATTACCCCCGGCAGACCGTTCTTGGCACAGATTGCCCACGAGCAGCCCATCACGGCTTCGGTGTTTCCGGGCGTCTCGCGGTGGGACGACTGGTCTGTGGTGGCGGATGGTCGCGCGGCGGACTGGAACACGGCCGCAGAGTGCTTTCGGCGTGGTGGCATTCGCTACCTCGCCATGCACTCGGAGTGGATGGGCGAGGGACTGGAGCCGGCGATTCAGCAGCTGAGCAGCGGCACAGCGGTTGAGGTTGGTCGAAGCCCGACCTGGGTGGTGTTCGACCTGCGGACCGAGGCCGGAACCGGCACGCCACTCCCCCCATTTCGACCGAAAGGAGCGGCTCCGGCACCATCGGGTTGGCTACCACCCGCACCGCTTCCGGTGGGAGTGCACACAGTCAACCGCAGGAGCGATGTGTGCCCGGTCGACCGACTCAGCGCCCCTGGGCCTTGAGCTCCAGGTTTACACCGGACTTGTTGCCAGAGATTCCTTCGGCCTTGCCCGGTGCCGAGACCGGCTCCGTACCACTCACGATGCCGTCTTTGTTGGAGTC
>CAJWOS010000122.1 GCA_913044235.1 uncultured Pseudomonadota bacterium | reverse complement strand
CACGCGGATCTGCATCCTTGTTGCGCACGATCATCGTCAGAGGCGTACCCAGTGTGTGTCCCTCGAACACACCCGAAAGCACCTCGACAGCGTCAGGCTCCTTGCGATTGCTCACATATTTCGACTGACCGGGTCTCCGTCGGGCGAGCGCCGTAGCAATTGCACCATGATCCAGAGGAATCCCTGCAGGGCAGCCATCGATCACCACTCCCAGGCCGCCTCCGTGGCTCTCGCCAAACGTAGTGACCGTGAACAATCGCCCGAATGTAGAGCCACGACCCGCCACTTGACCTCCAAACCAGGGTCGAAACACAGACACCCGGCCCTCCTCTCGGATACCCCACCAAGCGATGACCGACCTCCCCATCCCGCCGAGCGCTGTGCTCGTCACCTGCCACGGTGGCGCCTGGCTGCATCGTTCAGTGGGCAGTCTTCGCAATCAGACTCTGCCTCCCAAACAAATCGTGGTGGCCGTGAGCCATCCCGATCCTCTGGACCTTCCATCCGGCAGCGACCTTGTGGTGGTTCGGCAGCCCCAGGCGTCGGGCTTTGCCCCCACCGCCAACCGGGGGATGGCCGAAATTCGCCAGGGCCCCGTCATCCTTCTCAATGACGACACCGAAGCCGACTCGGACTTCATCGAAGCCATGTCGCAGGCGCGGCTTACCCACGGTGAAGGCATCTACCAGCCCCGCATCGTTCTCGCCCAAAGCCCAGACTCGGTCGACCGAATCGACAACACCGGCCACCGTCTTTTCTTCGACGGATTTAATCTCGGCCGGGAGCGCGGGCTGCCCGTCCACCTCTC
This sequence comes from uncultured Pseudomonadota bacterium, assembly GCA_913044235.1. Taxonomy (GTDB): domain Bacteria; phylum Myxococcota_A; class UBA796; order UBA796; family UBA2385; genus CAJWOS01. The sequence goes on along the minus strand of CAJWOS010000122.1, from coordinate 14,530 downwards.
CGAAGCCCCTCCCTGTGGGGAGGTCGGCGCATTCTCGGGTGCCGCCGTCCTGCTCAGTCGTGCCGTTCTTGAGGCCACAGGCGGCTTCGATCCCGACTTCGAAGCGTTCGGGGAGGACCTCGATCTCTCCCTTCGCGCCCGCCGACAGGGATTCCGAATCCGCTTCGTCGAAAATGCCTGCATCAAGCATGCCTTGGGCGCCTCTTATGGTCGAGCAAGTGCACGAAAGGTGTTTTTGATCGAGCGCAACCGCATGCGGGCGGCACTCCGGAGTCTTCCCACCGGCACACTCGCCACACTACCCATCTGGACCACACTGCGACTGCTTGCGATCGGCGGCGCTGCGCTGGCCGGCCGTGGGATCGGCACCGGCGTGGGACTCGATGGCACCCTCGCCGCACTGGCCGGGGGACTCGCGGGACTCTCAAAGCTGCCCGACGCACTCCAGAAGCGCCGCAACGATCGCGCACACTGGACCACCTCCGACCGAGAGATGGTCCGGCACATCTTGCGACACCATGCCCGTCCCGAAGACATCCTGGCCCGCGGGAGACACGCATGACGCAACCAATCGCCATCGTGCTGCCTTGCTACGGCTACCAAGAGAGCCTCGACCGAGTCCTCGAAGAGCTGTCGACCCACCGGAAGAGCGGCCGTGCGATGCGCATCTATGTGGTCGACGACGGCTCCGAGCCCGCGCTCACCGTCTCGCACTCCGGGGTGCACCTGCTCCGACATCCGCACAATCGCGGCTACGGCGCTGCACAGAAGACCGGGTATGCACTGGCGCTCGCGCACGGTGCCGAGCGCGTGGTCTTGCTGCATGGAGACGGGCAGTACCCGACATCCGAGACCCTGGCGCTCGCAGATGCCCTCGAGGCCGCCGACGTGGCCCTCGGGAGTCGGTTCGTACATCACCACGGCCAGCACATTCCGCAGTGGCGAAGATGGGGCAATCGGCTGCTCACCACCGTGGCCAACCTCCGCTTCGGCGTCCAGTTGTCGGAGCTGCACACGGGGGCCCGAGCATTTCGCTCCGCCGCACTCCTCTCAATGCCCCTCGAGGACTTCAGCAACGACTTTGTCTTCGACCAGCAGGTGCTCGCCTCACTGCTTGCGGATGGTGCCCGCTTTGTGGAGCGGCCGCTGGAGGCCCGCTACGACGCAACCGTGAGCAGCATCAGCTTTCGACGGTCTGTTCGGTACGGACTGGGCTGTCTGTGGACCATTGTGACCACCGGCCCGTCAGACAAGCCTTCCTCGTAGCTCGATGTCTTCCGGTCGAGACCCGGACCGCTACTCCTGAGCGCCAGGGTCGCGCCCCTGCCGGATCTGGTCTCGGAGCGCCAGCCGCGCTGCTCGCCGGGTCTGCGCCTCCTCAAACCGCTGCCGGTCACTGCCCGGCTCCAGCCGCGGCACTGGGGCGGGTCGACCATGGGCATCGAGATGCACGAAGGTGAGGTAGGCGCTGCAGCAATGCACCCGAGTGCCCACTTTGGGGTCTTCCGCCTCGACCCGGACGCCCACTTCCATCGACGTTCCCCACGACCGATTCACCTGCGCGGAAAGAATCACCACCATCCCTTTGCGGACCGGCCGTCGGAATACAAGCTGGTCCATCGATGCCGTGACCACTTCACCACGGCAGAACCGCTGCGCCGACACGGCCGCGCAGATGTCACACCAGGCCATGATCTGTCCGCCAAAGGCGTTGCCGTGGTTGTTGGACTGCCCCGGCAGCAACAGCTGGGTCATGATGGTGCGGGTCTGCTCGATCGGGACCGCTCCCTCCGTTCTCGAGGCCATGGGCCCTCCAGTGTGTGCGCCCCTTCTACCTCGCCCGCCGGCCCTCGTGCGCACCCCATGCCATCCCGATGAGCTCTGCGACGGAACCGACAATCGCAGCTGGGGGACCGCTGCCAAGGGTTCCCGGAAGGGCCGAGAGAGCCGCGCGAAAGCCTTCAATCGGCACAGGCGCACCCAGTCGAGCCCGCACCGCGTGTTCCGCTCGCCGACGCCGGACCAGTGTTTCCACAGTCGGCACATGCGAGTGGAGCACGACCGCGGCCGGGGCACGGATCACGCGGCGCTCCTGCGTCCAGGCGAGGTCCTCCGCTATGGGTACCTCCTTCACGGCCCATCGACGCAGCTCGTCGGTTCGGTACAAGGTCGCGACATGGTCGGCATGGGGCATTGCTCCCGGAGAGGCAGGGGTCCAGGCGCGAATCCGCTCTCGCACATGGCGAGCCGCGGTCGGCCAAGCCACTTGCCGAGCCACCACCGCATCCACTCCCTCGACGAGCTGCTCCATCATCGACGCCACAAATCCGCGGCCGCGAGGAATCCCATCGTCGGTCATGAGCAACACGTACGGCGTTTGCACGCGTTCGAGGGCAGCTCGTCGCGTAGCGGCATGCCCCATCCAAGGCGTGTGCCAGACCTCCGCGCCTGCGACAGTGCGCGGCCCAGAGCCGTTGCACACGACCAGCGTTCGAGTGGGCCAGCTCTGCCCCCGAAGCGCTCGCATTGCCCAGGGCACGCACCGGTGGGTCGGGATGACCACCGTGACGCAGGGTGCCCGCGCAGGGGCTGGCTGCTCAAGCACCGCCCAGCGCATGATTTCGGGAGGAGCATCCACCACCAGAGGTCCCACTTCGGCCGCCGTCCATCCCACGGGAACCGCCCCCGTCCACACCACCGGTCGACCAACGCGAAGCGCCGCATCCCACCGCAAACAGTCATGGCGACCTGCCTGGGACAGCCTGAGCGGGGTCACAACGAGGCCCTCTTCCACAACCGACCCTGGTGCGCGCGATACCACGCCACGGTCTCCGCAAGCCCGTCTTCCAGCGACACACTCGGCGCCCAACCGAGCACCGCACGGGTGTTCGTGTCGTCGAGGAGGTATACGTCGTCTTGTCCCGGCCGGTCTGGACCACACACGATCTGCTGCACGCCACAGAGTCGACCCACAGCGGTCGCGACGGCATGATTGGTCTGCACACTGCCCCCGGCAAGGTGCCAGATGTGGCCCGATCGCCACTGTTCGAGGATATCTGCAAGCCCACGCGCACAGTCGGAGACATGAAGCCAGTCTCGACGGGGAGTTCCACGACCGTGGATGGCAATCGGTCCGCCCGCAAGGGCTGCCAGCGTCCAGCAGGGAATGGCCTTCTCCGGATGCTGACGGGGCCCGTAGTTGTTGGTGCAGCGCACAATGTTGGCCTGAGAGCCGAACGAATGCCACCAGGCCATCACCACGGCTTCTGCAGCAACCTTGCTGGCTGCGTAGGGATTGCCGGGACGAAAGGGAGCATCGGGTCCGCTCGCCTGTGCGCTCCGGGCCGATCCGAAGACTTCGTCGGTGGACATGTGCACCACTCGATCGATTCCTGCATCCAACGCGGCCTCAAGCACTGTGCGCGTGCCCTCGAGATTGGTGCGGAAAAACGGAGCCGCGTCTCCCAGCGACCGGGTCACATGACTCTCCGCCGCGAGGTGCATCACCGCATCACAGCCGTCCATCGCCTCCGCGACAGCCACATGGTCGGTCACGTCCCCTACCCTCAGGTCGACACCGAGTCCGTCCAAGTGCCACCGTCGCCCCGCGTAGGTCAGCAGATCCAGCACCACAACCGCGGCACCGCGGGCGAGCAGCTCCCGAACCAGCTGGGAGCCGATGAAACCTGCCCCACCCGTCACCAAAACCCGCACGGACCTCTCCCATCGCATGCACCTGCACTCCAGCCTACCGCGCGCCACCACCGGGGTCCGCTTCTCTTGGGGTCCACAAAACCGGAAAGCACCTCAAATGCACGGACAGTCACCACCGGTAGATGCCCAGGTGCACCACTTCCCCTGCCCCCGTCGTTTTTCCGTTGTCCCCGTCCGGGCCCACATTTGGCTGCAATTCGTGACGGATGGATTTCGAATCTTTAAGATGGCATCCTAACTTCCGGACCGGACTGGTCCCTTGTGGGGAAAAAACCCACCCCCGACGTCCCAGTGTCACGATCGCCAATCGCGACAGCCCCCCACGAAGGACCACGCGGCAACATGAGCGCAACACGCCGGGCCGTCGCCCCACTTCTCAACATTCAGATCTTTGTATTTATCGTGCTGACCATCGTGGTCGGCGCGGGCTTTTGGGTCGAGCGCGCAACGTACTCCGCCGAGTTCGAAGGGCCGATGGTCCAGATCCGCGCAGCACGAGTGCAGTCTGCTCGTGCGTTGTCTCTCCCTTACGAAGTCGCAGTCACGCGTGATCAGGAACAGGCGCGGAATGCCCGAAGCGCCATCACAAAGGCTGAGTCCGCCCTCGAGCGAATCGCCGCCGAACACGCCGACACGAAAGGTATCAAGCGCTCCGTAAAGGAAGCCACAGACGCGCTGTACAGCATCCGCGAGATCCTCTCCACCATCGAAGCAGCCACCCCAAGCACACGACTCACCAATGCCTTCATCGAGCTTGCGATGCAGCGCGAGAAGCTGGAAAAGGCACTCGACACCCTCGAGTCCACCGTCCAGCACAGCATGGTGTTCCACTACGACGAGAAGATCCAAGCGTTCTTGTTCGTTTGGGCCGCGGCGATGGTCGTCACGCTCCTCACCGCGGTCGCCGCTCGACGCCGCACGCAGGCCAACGAAACCGATGAAGACCAGAGGCGGTCGAAGGCGATCGACGGGCTCACCCGAGTTCTCCGACAGGCGCTCGACGAAGATGAAGTCCAGCTGAGTGTGCTCCCATCCGGTCGACACTTCCGCGTGGTGTCCGATGCCATCGCAAAGGTGGTGAATCGGATGGAGACCCTATCCCAGACCAACAAGGAGATGGCCCGTAGCGACGGCTTTCTCCAAGACCTTCAAGAGGCGCTTTCGCTGGCAGACACAGAGCAAGCAGTCTTGCAGACAGCCGTGCGAGCCGCAGGGAGCACAAACCTTGACAAGGGCTTGGAGATCATCAACATCGACAGCTCGAATCGCAGCCTGCGCTTGACCGCGCCGAGCCGCTCGGCCGGTGAGGCCGTCGACGGTGAAGCCGACTACGAAGCGAGCGAAGAGACCCGCAGCCAGCGCTGGCATGACTCCATCGACGACGCCATCCAGCGGAATCCTGATGCAGATGACGACAGCATTTGCGTCACGGTCATCGCACAGATGTCGCGGAACGAGGCGAAGGCGCTTCGCTTTGACGAGCTCGAGGCGCTAGCGCTTGCCACGGCAGTTCGACTGTCTGCAACGCGACGTGCATCGCGAGGCGCCGACGAGGCGCTCACCGACCAGCTCACGGGTCTCGCGAACCGCCGCGAGTACCTGCGTCGGATGGAAGAGCTCGACAAGGCCAACCTGCCCTATACGCTGGTGATGGCCGACCTCGACCACTTCAAAGATCTCAATGATCGGTACGGCCACGATATCGGAGACCGGTGTCTGGAGATCTTCGCCGACGTGCTGCGCGACGCCTGCCGCGGGTCCGACCTCCCCTGCCGACTCGGCGGCGAAGAGTTCGTCCTCGTGCTCCCCAATGTGGGAGTGAAGGCGGGCCTGGCGGTGGCGATGCGGGTTCGCGCGTATCTTGCCGATGCCGTTCAACGAGGCCCCGCCACCTTCACAGTCTCCCTCGGCGTGGCCGCTCGGCCTGAGCATGGCAGCACTGCCGAGGCCGTGCTCCGCGCAGCAGACGGTGCCCTCTACGACGCCAAAGAAGCCGGTCGCGACCAGGTCGTGCCCGCCCGCATGCAAACCAATCTCGAGGCTGCCCGATAGCGTTGGCTGCGGGGCGACCACGCTTTCCCCCGCTCAAAACGACCACTGAGCGCGCCTCCTACCGTCTGCACTCCGCCACAACCGGTTGCGGTACTCGTTCTCTCTGGCGGCAGACAAAGCTTGCTTTCGTCTCGTCTTCCCACCGTCAGTGGAAGGCGGGCGCAGCATCATGTGTCCCCGAAACAGAAGAGCAAGGAAGGAGCCGACATCTCGGATGTGTGCTCCGGCCCGCGACCGCTTGCGCACGCCATGCGGCACGAGCAACGCCATTCACCCTCTTCGCCTCCCCCAGCTTCTTCGATGGATTCACCACTCACCCGACCGCCTTTCCTCTCGCTCGTGGATTGAACGAGCGCCTTCCCCCCCGACCGCCTCTCGGTTCAGGAGCGTTCCCATGACTGCTGCAAGCACCAAAGCCGCCCCAAGCGAAAACAGCCTGCTTGGAATGATCGCCGACCTGCAGGACATCCGAGAGTACCGGGAGCTGAACTGGGAAGGGTCGTTTTCGGAGTATCTCGACATCGTTCGCGACGACCCGAGCGTGTGTCGCAACGCCTACCAGCGCATGTACGACATGATCATGCAGTTCGGAACCGAGGAGTACACCGAGTACAAAAAGCGAATCATCCGATACAAATTCTTCGACGATCCCTTCGACAACGGCAAAGATGCGGTCTTCGGGATCGACGTGCACCTCATGAAGCTCGTGCGGGTCTTCGAGTCTGCCGCACTTGGCTACGGACCCGAAAAGCGGGTCATTTTGCTGCACGGCCCTGTGGGCTCAGCCAAGTCCACCATTGCGCGGCTCTTGAAAAAAGGCCTGGAGTGGTACAGCCGACAACATGAAGGTCGCCTCTACACCTTTTCGTGGCTCGCGGACGACGGAACGCGCACACCGTCCCCGCTCAACGAAGACCCCCTCAAGCTGATTCCGCTCGATGTCCGGCCCCAAGTGCTCCAGTCCATCGAGCGCGAGGGACGTGCTCGCTACACGCTGCGGGTGGCCGGTGAGCTTGATCCCGTCTCTCGCTTTCTCTACCGAGAGACCCTCAAAGCGGTGGGAGGCGACTGGCGCAAGCTCACCCAGCGCATCCGCGTGCGGCGCCTCGTGCTGTCCGAAAAGGACCGCGTTGGGATCGGTACCTTCCAACCGAAAGACGAGAAGAACCAGGACTCCACCGAGCTCACCGGTGACATCAACTACCGGAAGATTGCGGAGTATGGCTCCGACTCCGACCCTCGTGCCTTCAACTTCGACGGAGAATTCTGCGTGGCCAATCGCGGCCTCATCGAGTTCGTCGAGGTGCTGAAGCTCGACGTGGCGTTCTTGTATGACCTGCTCGGCGCCAGCCAGGAGCACGTGATCAAGCCGAAGAAGTTTGCCCAGACACACATCGATCAGGTGATTCTCGGGCACACCAACGAGCCAGAGTACCGCAAGCTCCAGTCCAACGAGTTCATGGAGGCGCTGCGCGATCGAACCATCAAGATCGATGTCCCCTACATCACAAAGTGGCACGCCGAGGCGCGCATCTATGCCAAGGATTTCAACAACAAGCGCGTGCGGAAGCACATTGCGCCACACACGCTGGAAATGGCTGCGATGTGGGCCGTTCTCACCCGACTTGAGGAGCCCAAAAAGCACAACCTCACGGCGGTCCAGAAGCTCAAGCTCTACGATGGCAAGTCCCTTCCCGGCTACACCGAAGACAACGTGAAGGAACTGAGAAAGACGGCACGGCGCGAGGGACTCGAAGGAATCAGCCCCCGCTACGTACAGGACAAGATCTCCAATGCGCTTGTGCGCGACCCCAACTCGGCCTGCATCAACCCGTTCATGGTGCTCAATGAGCTCGAAAGTGGTCTCAACAACCACTCCCTTCTCAGCGACGAAGCGCTCAAAAAGAAGTACCGCGCGATCTTGGGTACTGTGAAGAAGGAGTACGAAGACCTCGTCAAGAACGAGGTCCAAAAGGCGATTACGGCCGATGAAAACGCCATCTCACGCTTGTGCGGCAACTACATCGACAACATCCGGGCCTACTGCATGAAGGAGAAGGTTCGAAACAGCTTCACCGGAGCCTACGAGGAGCCCAATGAGCGTCTGATGCGGTCGATTGAAGAAAAAATCGACATTCCCGACACCCGAAAAGACGACTTCCGACGAGAGCTGATGAACTACATCGGTGCCCTGGCCATCGACGGGAAGAGGTTCGACTACCGCTCCAACGAGCGGCTTCACAAGGCTCTTGAGCTCAAGCTTTTCGAAGACCAGAAGGACACCATCAAGCTGACGAGTCTCGTGAGTCCGGTGGTCGACAAGGACACCCAGGCAAAGATCGACATCGTCAAGCAGCGTCTCATCGACCACTACGGCTACGACGACCAGTCGGCGACCGACGTGCTGAACTTTGTCGCCAGTATCTTTGCCCGAGGGGATGCCAAGGAACAGAAGTAGGCCTCTGCCGCCTCGGTCCGCTCGTCTCGAGGGGACCCGTTTCCCCGCTCTGCCGTGCCTTCTGTGGCGTGGCGTCGTCGAGAGGCCCCGATGATTCTCAACATTGAAAACGACCTGAACCGGTTCAAAGAGATTGTGAAGGGAAAGGTCCGCAAAGATCTTCGCCGCTACATGTCGTCGGGCGAGATGATCGGTAGGCAGGGCAATCGGCGAGTGAGCATCCCCCTGCCGCAAATCGGCATTCCACGGTTTCGGTACGGCAAGAACGAGACCGGTGGCGTCGGGCAAGGCGAAGGAGAAGCGGGCGACCCCGTGGGAGAGCCTGGTGATGGCTCCGGTCAGGCCGGAGACCAGTCCGGAACGCACGCCATCGAGGCGGAGATCACCATCGAAGAGCTTGCGGAGATCATGCGCGAGGAGCTGGCGCTGCCACGAATCGAGCCGCGCGGCAGCAAACAGATCAGCAGCCAGCGCGACCGGTACACCGGCATCTCGAAGCTCGGACCTGAGGCGTTGCGGCACAACAAGCGCACCTTTCGCGAAGCGTTGAAGCGCCAGATTGCCAGTGGCAGCTACGCGCCCGCCCGCCCGGTCATCGTTCCAATCAAAGACGACAAGCGCTACCGCTCCTGGAAGACCCGGCCTGAACCGCAGTCCGCTGCCGTCATCCTCTACATGATGGATGTCTCAGGCTCGATGGGGGATGAGCAGAAGGAAATCGTCCGCCTGGAGGCGTTCTGGATCGATACCTGGCTGCGGCACAACTACAAAAACGTCGAGACCCGCTTCATCATCCACGATGCTTCCGCCAAGGAAGTCCCCCGCGATGTGTTCTTCCGCACCAAGGAGTCGGGGGGAACGCTGATTTCGAGTGCCTACACACTGGCCGTGAAGATTCTCGAAGAGGACTATCCAGCGGCAGAATGGAACATCTACCCCTTCCATTTCTCCGACGGGGACAACTGGTCTGCCAACGACACCCAGGCATGCATGACGCTCCTCGAAGGGCACCTCCTCCCAGTGAGCAACCAGTTTTCCTACGGTCAGGTGGACTCCGAGTACGGCTCCGGCCAGTTCTACAAAGACCTCAACCAACGATTCGGAGACGACGAGCGGGTCGTGACCTCCCGCATTCCCAAGCGCGAAGCCATCATGGACTCCATCAAGGAGTTCCTGAGCAACGGCAAGTGAACCGCCCCTTGCCCACTGGAGACGATCATGGCGCATGACGGCTACTTCTTCCGGTCGCGTCGCGGACTGCCGCCCGAGCTCGTCGAGGCACAGGTTCGCGTGGAGGCCATCGCAAAGGGCTACGGGCTCGATTTCTGCGAGATCGTATTCGAGATGTGCGACTACGACGAGATCAACATGATCGCATCTTATGGCGGTTTTCCCTCCCGCTACCCGCACTGGCGCTGGGGGATGGACTTCCTGCAGATGCGCAAGGGCTACGAGTACGGTCTGCAGAAGATCTACGAGATGGTCATCAACACCGTACCTTCGTACGCGTACCTGCTCGACAACAATACGTTCATGGACCAGAAGCTGGTGATGGCCCATGTGACCGGCCACGTGGACTTCTTCACCAACTCCAGTTGGTTTCGGCACACGAACCGGAAGATGCTCGACCAGATGGCGAACCACTCGGCACGTGTGCGCCGTCACATCGATGCACAAGGGGTCTCGCCCGTGGAGCAGTTCATCGATGCCTGCCTGTCGATCGAGACACTCATCGACCCCTACCTGCACCACATCCGACGCAGTCGCTCCCGAAGCGAGTCCGACATCGAGCGCGGGTCGCTCCAGTCGGGCGTGGTGAAGCTTCCGGCTCGTTCCTACATGGACAAGTACATCAATCCGCCTGAGTACCTGGCAGCGCAGCGAGCAAAACAGGCCAGAGAGATGCATCAGATGCAGCGCTTTCCTGAGTCTCGCCTGCGCGATGTGATGCTCTTTGTGTTGCAGAACGGACAGCTCGCCCGGTGGCAACAGGATGTGATGGGCATCATTCGCGACGAGGCCATCTACTTCGCTCCCCAGGCGCAGACGAAAATCATGAACGAAGGGTGGGCGAGCTACTGGCACACCACCATGATGACCCGAGACCTCCTCGAAGACAGTGAAGTCATCGACTACGCGGACCATCATAGCGGCACGGTGACCATGCGACCCGGCTCGATCAACCCCTACAAGATCGGCATCGAGCTGTTCCGACACATCGAGGAGCGCTGGAACAAAGGACAGTTCGGCAAGGAGTGGCTCGACTGCGACGACGTGGTGGTGAAGAGAGACTGGAACACCGAGGCCGGACTCGGTCGGCAAAAGATCTTCGATGTCCGACGCACCCACAACGACGTCACCTTCATCGATGAGTTCCTCACAGAGGACTTCGTGCGGGAGCAGGGCCTGTTTACCTACGAATACGACAAGCGTGCCGGACACTACAAGGTGGACAGCCGCGAGTTTCGGGCAGTCAAACAGAAGCTGCTCTCCATGCTCTCGAACCGGGGCAATCCACGGATCTTCGTGACCGATGGAAACCATGCCAACCGTGGAGAGCTTGAGCTCACCCACGAGCACGAAGGCTCCGACATGCAGTTGCAGTGGGCCGAGCAGACCCTCCGCAACGTGGCTCATCTCTGGGGCCGCCCAGTACACTTGGTGACCCAGGTCGATGACGTTCGAGTCGTCCTGCACCATGACGGCACCGAGTTCAAAGCCGATGGGCTGAAGAAGCGTCGTCGTACAAAGCGGTAGCCGGTCCCGACGAGACCGGTCGCGCTTCTGCATCGCCAAAGAGACGACGGCCGCCCGTCGAGGAACCACAGCCTGCACCGTCTCTTCGCGTCTGGTAGCTGCGCAAGTCCCCGACAGTCGAGATACGACGTAAGTGCCGCGAAGCGCCCCCACTCGGCGTGCACGCGCCGGAGGCAAGATGGCCGATTCCGACGGGCCGGAGAGTGCGGGAAAAGCAGCGGAAGCAGCCATTCTCGAAGCGGGGCCATTCGTGGTGGAACACGCCGGTGCCAGGGTGGAGGGTGATGTCGAGGAAGCGGGTCCGGTTGGCATACGCCTGAAGCGGCTCAAGGTCAGCCCCGAAGCCCACGAGTCGGTCGACCTCCATCAGCGAGCATCCGATCTGGAAGCCACGCTCCGTCCTGGCGGTGAGCGGCTCCGAGCGGTGGAGGTCGACCCCGTTCTGGGCGGCGGAACCCTGCGTTCCCGCTCGGAAGACATGCGACGCGGCCGGTACTTCCAGATCGATCTGTCACGGTCGGGAGACGCAGAAGTACGGCGTTTTCGAGTGGTTCCCGGATCCGGAGAGCGAGAGATCGACGGCTTCGATCTGACCCGTGGCCAGCTGGAAGACCTGGTGGATCGACTCGCCTACCCGCCCACTGCAGAGGACTGACATGGCGAGTCGGGCCACAGTCGGGGGCCTCGGATGGCTCCTTCTCGGGTCGGCGACCGCCCATGCTGCACCGTCACCCACCATCGCCCTGGTCGTGCCCCAGCCTGGGCTCGAACCCATCGCCTACAGCGCACTCCTCAACACACTCCGTGCCCATGGTGTCCAACCGGTCCTGGTACCCCTCCCTCTCACACCCCAGCAGCTGATCACCGAGACCCTTGCGGCTGAGCAAGCGCGTCCTACTGGGCAGCCCCTTGCGATCATCGGTCATGGCTATGGAGGTCGGGCGCTTCTGGACTGGCCCGACCTGTCCACCACCTGTGGCGTGGCGTTGCTGGGCACACCGTTGGTCCATCGACCGAGCCCTTGGCAGGCAGAGCTTCCATCCGCAGCGGATCACATCTCCGGAATTTCCCTTCGGCAAGCCCGCATCGAAGACACACCAGGAATCTGGCCCCTCACGCGAACAGCGTCTGGCTACCCCACCTCCTGGCTCGGCCGAGTATCTGCCGATTGGCTCGGCTATCTGGCCACATCGCTGCGCACGACCACGTCGCTGCCCGAGGCGCCCGAGTTCTGGGTCGGTATCGCACCGCTCGACGAGCTTGCACCGCCAGAGACCATCCCACCCACACTTCCAGACAATGTCACGGTGAAGCGCTGGGGAATGCTACGCGGATGGAGATACGACGCCCACGCCGTCGACCTGCTGACCGAACCACGCATCACGGCGGATCTCACCAAGTGGATCCTCCAAACTTGCTCGTGAACCCGTTGCCTCATCTTCTCCTCATCGAAGACAACGCCGCTGCTCGCGCCAATATTCGGCGCATGCTCGAGCGCTATGAGTACAAAGTGACCGAAGCACCCGACGGACTGACCGGCCTCGACACGGCGCGCACGGACCCCACCATCGATCTGGTTCTCACCGATGTCGGCCTGCCTGATATTGATGGCAACACAGTCGCGAGGCTGATTCGAACCGACCCCGGCATCGCCCATCTGCCCATCATCGCGGTGACCGCACACGTATATGTGGGAAGCCGAGAAGAGTCCCTGTCCGCTGGGTGCAACGACTGGGAGCCCAAGCCGGTCAACTTCAAGAGGCTCCGGGGCAAGATCGAGGCTCTCCTGCCCGTCGCACTCCGCTCAACGCCATGATGCTCTTGGGATGGCTATTCTGCGCCTTCTTCACGGTGCAGGGGGCACCGGAGCGCAGCCAACATCAGGTCCAGACCGCAGACGGTGCAACCCTCCGCCTTCACCGTCTGAACAGCAACGGTGCTCCGATCCTGTTGGTCCATGGCCTATCTTCCAACCACCACAGCTTCGATCTCGATGGACGCGGACTGGCTCATGACCTTCGCGAAGCTGGATACGACGTATGGATGCTCGACCTCCGCGGGCGAAAAGACAGCCATCCCCCCCGCCGACGCCCCGAGTGGACCCTCGATGACTACGGGCGACAGGACCTGCGTGCCGCAGTGGAATGGATCCGCACCGCAACGGGCCACCCGCGCGTTGCCTACGTAGGGCACTCCATGGGCGGCTTGGCTCTCGCCATCTACCATCATTGGTACGGCAACGACTCGCTCGGACCGTGTGTGGTACTCGGCAGCCCACTTACGTTCACACACCCGGACCCTCTGCTGCTCGCCAGTGCACGCTCGATGCGAATGAGCCGGTGGATGCGACGGGTGCCCAGCCGAGCCGCAGCGGCTTCTGCATCCGTCTGGCCCCAGACCCCACGCGTCGACGCCCTCCTGTTTGATGCTGAAGGCACCACGCGCTCCACCCGCAGGGCGATGTACCGCACCATCGTCAGTCCGATGTGGTCTGGCGAGCTGAATCATCTGGGCCAGAGCGTACAGGCTGGTCGGCTTTGGTCGTCGGACGGTTCAATCGACTACGTGGCCAGTCTGCGCGACTGGACGCCGCCGCTGCTCGTGGTCGCTGGCAGAACCGACAGAATTGCTCCACCCGACCGGGTGGTGGCTTGGATGGATGCCACCGGAGGCAACGACCACACCTGGTGGGTGGCCGGAACCGCCCAGGGATACTCCCACGATTTCGGCCACCTCGACCTGATCCTGGCAGACGCTGTGTCGAGCACGCTGCATGCCGACCTGGTGGGCTGGCTCGACGAACGGCCCTGGTAGGCTCACAGCTCGGTGGACTTCTCGAGTCGGCCACGCGCCCGGTCGACCGGATACTTCTCCGCATTCCGACGCAGCTTGTCGAGCGTAGCGGAAGTGAGGTCGACGCCCGCCGCATCGCAGAAGTTCAGCAAGCAAATGAACACGTCGGCCGCTTCGTCGGCGACCTTGGGCAGGCGCTCGGCCACGGGCGGCTGGGGGCCATCATCGGCGCTCCACAGGTAGAGCTCCAGTAGCTCTCCCGCCTCCACCGAGAGCGCCATCGCGAGGTTCCTCGGCGAGTGGTACTGTCCCCAGTCCCGAGCGGCATTGAACGCCCGTAGACGAGTGCGCAGCTCGCCCACCGTCCCGACGCTATTTTCCACATTCGTTCCGTCAGCCGAGATGGTTTCCGACATTGCCGATGCACCCTCTAATGTGCTACAGGCCCGTCGCTTGCACGACTACCCGGCGCCCTGGCAACCGTCTCCGGATGAGACGCGTCCTTCAGGAAGCGCACTCGGGATAACGCGCGGTCGCCCCTCTACACCTCACGGAAGAGTCGACACGCGAACGGAGGAAAGATGCGTTCATGCTCCATGCAAATCTCGCTGCTCACAGCACTGCTGGCGCTGACTAGCGGCTGTGAAGGCTCCTTGAACCAAGGAATCGACAAGACCACCGACTCCGGGGCATCGTCTACTGGCGAAGGCGAAGGCGAAGGCGAAGGCGAAGGCGAAGGCGAAGGCGAAGGCGAAG
>CAJWOS010000121.1 GCA_913044235.1 uncultured Pseudomonadota bacterium | reverse complement strand
AGGGAGAAATTAGGATAACTATGCAGGTATGTGATGCCCTAAATGTGTGTATCGATAGGGATTATGTGATCACTGTATTATCTACCGAGGATGAATATGTCCCTAAGTCCCTCTCCGATCTAACTTGGGAAGACATAGTCCCCAACAAGGAGAGCGGTGGACTTCTAGCTCTTGTCGGACTCGTTCTCGTTTTGGGCTGGATAATCATGAGGCAAAAGGATGAAGAGGACGTGCGACGTCAAGCTCAGCTTGAGCAGCGCCGGGCCGAGCATGTACCGGTTGCTGCCGCGCTCTTTCGCGACCAGTCCGTGCTGCTGCAGCGACTTCACGATGCCGTGCACGGTCGACGGGGGGAGCTCGAGTGCGGCGGCGAGTTCGGTGATGCCGAGGTGCCGCGCGCCCTGCAGCGAGCTCAGCACCTTCGCTGCGCGGTCGATGGCCTGAATCACCGCCACCCCTTTCGACGAGGTCTCCATTATGGGCGCGGTCGGCGCCCTTGCCGTTCACTCCTAGGGCTTGACAACACCCTCGCTATCGGAGCATATTCGACATTATCGAATAGCGTTCCGAAATGAAACGCTTGCGGATCCGCCGCATCGAGAGAAAACCGCATGTCCAAAGGAGTACATATGGATGAGAACAGCACGTGGCAAAAGCTTGCCGCGGAGTTCCTCGGCACCGCCTTCCTCGTCTTCGTCGGTGTCGGCTCCGTGCCGGCGCTCGCGATCGCGCGAGGTGACGGACCGTTCACCGGTGGCGATCTGGGCTTCATTTCGCTGTCGTTCGCCACGATCGTCGTCGTCACGGTGTACGTGTTCGGCTACATCTCCGGCAACCACATCAACCCGGCGGTGACCCTTGGTCTCGCCGTCACCGGCAAGTTCCCGTGGAAGTCGGTGCCCGGCTACCTCATCGCCCAGGTGCTCGGTGCGACCGCCGGCGCCTTCGCCATCGTCGGCGTTCTCGGTATGCGCGCGAGTGAGCTCGGACTCGGCGTTGCCGCGTTCGACCCGGAGGTCGTATCGATTCCGCAGGCGCTGTTCGCGGAGTTCATCGGCACCTTCCTGCTCGTCTTCGCCGTGTTCGGCGTCATCCACCGCAAGGCGGCGCCCGGCTGGGCGGGCCTCGCGATCGGCCTCGTCGTCTTCGCGGCGATCATCCCCGTCGCGCCGGCGACCGGCGCCTCGATCAACCCCGCGCGCACCACCGGCCCGATGATCGTGCAGTCGATTCTCGGCGGCGACGTCGCCTGGGAGCAGTACTGGGTGTACATCCTCGCTGAGGTGCTCGGCGGAATCGTCGCCGCGCTGCTGTTCGGTGCCATTTCGAAGACCCAGGCCGACAAGACCGGCCTGAAGACCGCCCTCACGGAAGAGAAGGCCAACGCATGAAGAAGCTGATCAACGCCCCCGAGGCGGTTCTCGCTGACGCCCTGGTCGGTGTCGAGGCCGCCCACTCCGACCTCACGGTCGACCACAAGAACCGGATCATCTACCGCGCGACCCCGAAGGCCGACGGCAAGGTGGTGACCGAGCGGGTCCACCAGGTCAAGTAGGTGGTCGAAGCACCGCGAGGGTGAACACCGGAGACCGCCCAACCTCAAGTGCCGCAGCATCATCAGCTGCCACGAGAATCAGCAGCTGCTCGCGAACGGCCGCGCATGCGCCCTGCACTGCTGCAGTCTCGCTCTTCCGGTCGGCTGTGGCGTCTTCGACTTCTGCATGAAGGGCGCAGAGGGACCGGTAGAGCGCCCTGCCTTCTGCCAAAAACGCAGCTGCCATACCGCGGGATGAGAGGCTCGCTGCGCGGGCATCCAGAGCCGAAAAGAGCATCTCACCATGCTGTACGAGCCCCGCAGCCCGTGCCTGCGGGACTTTTCGATATCCGAACACAGAGGCAAACGAGCGCTCCGGATCGGCACCCTGCCGGGCTGCCAGACGCAGTCGGGCAAACAATCGCCCCCTCCAAGAGAAGAATCGCTCCGCCGCCCGCGCTCGGTCGGTCCGCGCCGCTTCCAGGCGTGCGGCCGCCTGCGCCTGACTGGCGAGATGGTCGGCGAGCACGCCCACTGCCAGAGTCAACTGCACGCGAAATGTGGGCGTGTCCACGCCAACCAACTGAAGGTCGACCAATTCTGCTGCACACCCAGGGTCGGCGAGCTGCGCAATCGACGCCTCGGCCTGTGCGAGGATGATTCGCGGATGCACACGGAACCAGCTGGCGTACGCAGGCATGGATTCAGGACCGTTCCGCCCATTCCCGGGTCAGCGTGTCGCGCAGGCTGCGCATCAGCGGCCGCAAGCTCCGGTGATTGCAGATTCGCGCCGCTTCCGCGGGCGTAAACCAGTCCACCTCGAGGATGCCTTCACGCCGAGACGGCGTGAAATCCGTGGTTCGCTCCGGCGTCTCCATCAAGTACATGTGGAGGGTCTTCAGCCGCGGCATGCCATCCGGCGTGTGAAAGCCATACCGAATGTAGCCAAGATGACTGGTGATCTCGAGCGGGAAGTCCAGGCAGCCCATCTCCTCGCGGACCTCGCGCACAGCGGCACCCTCAGGAAACTCACCGGGTTCCAGCTTCCCTTTGGCCACTTCCCAGCTCGTACCACTTCGACGCTGGACGCGAATCAATGCAAGCTCCGGCCCTTCAGGCCCCCACCATACGGGGATACCCCCTGCCGAAATCTGCTCGGCAAAGCCGTCAGCAAGGTTGAGGACGTGTCGAAGCGGGATGCTCCAGGTCTGCCACAGCCCCTGCGAGTTGCGCTCGAAAAAACAGCCGGCTCGACGAGCACGGGACACATCAATATACAGTACTGCCGGCTGGTCCGTGGATCGATGGGCCACGTGCCATGCTTGTCCTTCGTGTCGAGACAAGAACACCGGACGACCACCGCGCACCTCGAGAAACCCCACCTCGAAGGCGTGCTCAATCCGTTCGACCGACGTAGCGTGGTAGAGAATGTCGGGTGGTGAGCCGCCTCGCCGACGCCCCTTCTTGCGCCGATGCTCCCCTGGTCGGCGCTCGTCGTCCCAACGCCGCGGCCGCTGCCCATCGGGCGACGCTTGCCGTGGACGCTCGGCTTTCGTGTCGTTCACGCGTGCTCCGACCTAAAGAACTGTCACAAACCATCGCTCGCTCTACGCGAAGCGATCAGCTGGACCCCTGCGGGGGCCGCCTAGCGCGACAAGTTCGGCGAGCGACTTGCCCCACCATCGACGGGTGAGGCGCGTCCCCTCACCCTACCACTTTTGCGAAACGATGGGTGTTCTACCTACTGGACTGGGTCGACGACCCGACGCCACAAGGCGTCTGCGGTGTCGGCAGCAGAGCGGGTGGACTCGCAGAACCAGCGCCAACGTTCCAAGCGGCCGTTGGGCGCTGGGTCGCCGGAAATCACGACTGGAAAGCGTGCGTAATCCACGAAGGTTCCGCCCAGAAAGCAGAATGTGTCGACCAACCCACGCGCCGCATCCGATGCCCCAGCCTGCGCACCGATGGCAGCGGGCAAGGCATTGGCCACGCCATCAGCCGCTGGGCTCAACGTGGGAAGGACAGCCGCCTCGGGCATGGTCAAGACCGGTGCGAGCGTGTCAAGAACCGTACAAATCACTGTCGCAGCATCGGGGTCGACGGAAGCATGGCGGAGCATCCCGCCAATCCATGTGGACAGAATCGGTCTGGCTTCCGGCTTCACCCGCAGCAGCGCTTCATCGAGGAGGCCTTGCGTGTGTGCGGCGATGGCCGCTTCGAGGGTCAATTCGTCGGGCAGCTGCACCTCACTGGAAGTGGCGGGCCCGAGGAAGTCATGGAGCGGAACACGTCGCCCCGTGCGAAGGGAATGACCTGCAAGCAGGCCGAGCACAACACGGTGGTAGGGTGAAATCGGCGCCCGCAGTGTGAGGTCAATCACGGCAGGCTCCGCCATGCAGCCCAGTCCGCCCAGCCCCTGCAACAGCTCTCGACCGAGCCGTCGCCCCTGCGGATGCGGGCTGCGGCACAGCCGCACCAGAGCCTGCGTTGCCGGGTGCTCACCCCTTCCGGCACGGTCCACCGTGAACCAGGAGCCCGCGCCGTCGTCATCGAGACAGACCGCCAGCGGTGACTCCGAGGGGCCTGGAACCACCACGACGGCACCACCATCGGGACGACTGCCCACGCCACAAGATGCCAGAACGGCACTATGGACGAGCGCAGGCCCTTGCACCGGTGTGATCTGGTCGGGATCGCCCATGACAGACACCAAGAGGCGCTGGCCGAACTGCCGCGCTCGAGACAACAGCAAAATGCCAGCCGTCAGCGCTGCAGGACTGTTCCCGCTCAACTCCACTGACATCGACACCTCAGTCACCGCTCGACACGCTCCGGCCGGTCCACGGTCGGCGTTAGTTTACTCTGTCCGCCATTTTCCTGCTCCAGACGTCGCGATGTGGACCGCCCAGCTCGGTGCCAGAATCCATACGAGACTGCTGCCAAAGGTCACGGACGCCAACTGCGCGTCCCAGACCGCCCAGGCGACCCCAGTGCCAGCCAGCGCAAAGGCAATGAGCGCAAGCCCCACCCGAACACACATCCGCGCAGGGATCAGTCCCTGCCCAACCAGCGACGATTCCTTGAGCGCGAGCCGGCCTGCACGCCAGGTGATGTAGGCGAAATAGACCACCAAGAAGCGCAGACCGAAGACCCAGGCCTCCGCAGACAAAATCGCAATGATCGCGGCCAGCGGCCGAACCGGGTAGTCGGCACCAAGGTAGCCCAGCCAGACAAACGGGATCACGAACGCCGTAAACACACCAAACCCGGCACTTCCGGAGGCGCCGGTCCGTACCCACCGCTGCTGCATGGACAGCGCGTTGCGTCCCGCGGGCGTTGGGCCGTGGTAGCGAACCTTGTCGTCGGCTTCGGTACGTACGAACTCGATAAACTCAGGGATGAAGCGCGTGGCCAGCACTTGCGATGGCCCTCGCCCATCTGGAAGCCAGGGTTCCAGAGAATGACGGTCCCGCGCCCGACTCGCCCGCACACCGGGATGGGCGCGTCCCACCATCCGGAGGGCGTAGTCCCCGTCTGGATGCCGTGCTTGCACCTCAAGCTGTACATTCCAACCAAGTGCATCCTGGACCGCGCCTTCCGGACGCAAGAACAGCACCGCCGAGTCATCGAACGGCGCGACCGCCGCCCGCTCCATGGGCCGAGGCTCCGCTCCATGGGCCACCACCTCGACCGGGCCATGAAACGAAAGCACACGAACCACGTCGGGCGGAAGGTTGACCTCAGGCATGGCAGACGACCTCGGGGCTCAGTGGACCAGCTCAAGACCTGGCTGGGCGACCGGACTGGAGGCTTGCACCCGCAAACGAAGTCCTTCACGACGAACCCGAGAAAACCAGCCCCCTACACCACGGGGCATCGGCCAGCCGTCCACGGCGCGTCGTACCGCAGGCTCCACATCCGCGGGCTGTCCCAAAGGTCCCACCGGCTGCCACGCAGTCCACCAGCGATTGTCGGGCCATTCGATATAGACCACGAGACCCCTCACCGACGACTGCCCCCGGCGCTCCACGTTCATGGTTCCGGCAAATACCCCGCACTCGAGCTCTGGCCGTCCAAGAATGCTGGCAATCATGCGCGTGCGGTGAGGTTCGGCCGCCTGCCGGATCGAGCCAAAGTCAAACTGCTCAACCTGCTGGCTGTGAATGGCCACGAGAGCCGGTCGTGGCAGACCACTCTCGCGAGCGGTCGAGACCAGTCGAGCCATGACCGATTTCCCGAGTTCATCATCGTTCATGGGGAGCAGCTCGAGATTTCGCGTGCTCTTTCGCACGCGCAACTTCCATCGACTCACGAACGTCCTCCAGACGTGAATTCCGTTCCGGGTGGTGTATTGCGTTCCGCGCGCTCGCTCCGGTCTGAATCCCAGCCAGCGGTACCCTCACTCTCGCATACAACTCCGCTACGCGGCATGACGGAGCATCACCATCCCGCAAGGGCGCACACTCTGCAACTTCATCGCCTCCTCCTCGTTGCCCCTCCAACAACACCAACCGAGGAAGCAACCGCAGCGACCGAACCACCGGCTTCCCGGCTTCGCGCAGCAGCGTCCGCGCTTCGGCCTCCCTCGAGATGGGAAGTACAACCGCAACCCGCGGGGCCCATTGCGCCATCGCAGGCAGCAGCTCCACCAGGTCTCCCTGCAAGGCATGACGAGCGGCGGCTCGAAGGGGGTCCGGTGGCAAGTGACCGGTGCCCAAGCTGAAGTAGGGTGGGTTGCTGACCACGAGGTCGACCGCAGTCCCCGTCCAAGACCGAATGTCGGCGTATTCGAATGTGAACCGCTCCAGGAGCCCGCTAAGGCGCGTCGATTTCTGTACGTGGGGTGCCCACTCGTGTTGGACATCCACACCATGCACATGCGCACCCATCCGGGCCAACATCAATCCCAGCACACCACTGCCCGTGCCTACATCCAGCACCCGTCCGGGGAGGCCGCCTTCCACCACCCAGCCCCCCAGGAGGAAGGGATCGGTGGAAAACCGATACCCTGGGCGTGGCTGCACAACCCAGAGGTCATCGGCCACCTTCTCGGGCCGCCAGGTCCGGTGCACGGTGCTCAGCGCCCGCCATCCTTCAACGCCACCAACATCAGGCGCGACTGGAAGTCGTCGGGCATCAGGCGCAGTGCTTCACCGAGACTCTTGCGCGCGCCGCGACGGTCGTTCGCCACCAGCTGGGACTCGGCACGCCAGCGATACAACGTGGGCTCGTTGGGCGCCTTCTCGAGGGCTTGTACGAACGCGGCGCGGGACTGAGCAGCATCTCCCTTTTGGGCCATCGCACGGCCTCGAACTCCGTAGAGGACACCAGGGTTTGCGCTGGTATCGACCACCTGACTGGAGTGCTTAATGGCGAGTGCGGTGTTGCCACTGCGCATATGAAGCTGAGCGAGCGCCGCATTGGCCGCCGGAGCCTCAGCGCCCCCGACCAGAGCACGCTCCAGCACCCGACGCGAGTCGGACAGGTTTCCAACCATCGAAACCACGCCGATTACGCCGTACCCTCGCGATGCGAACCGAACGTCCCCGAGCAGCTCGGTCTCGAGGTCCCTGCGGAATGCTTTCCAGTCTGTGTCGTCGGCCCATACATTCTGCAACGGATCGCGGGCTTCATCCGAGTAGATGTTCATAAATGCAGCTTGTTCAAGAAAGCTGATTGCCCCTTCTCGGTCTCCGACTGCAAGACGGTTGCGAGCAGCCTGGAGTGGTACCCGTGGCCAGAAGGCGTCACTCTCTCCCGCGCTGCGCAGCTCGCTCTCGGCAAGGCGCTCCCGCCCGGCCTCAATGTAGAAGACCGCCGCGGCCACGTGCCATCGAGCCAGCGTGTGCCCTTCGAGAAGCGTGGGCTCGGTGGCACGCAACAGCGCCTCCGCTTCCGACGACTTCCCCTGCATCTGCAGGGCTCGTGCTTTGTGCAACCCGGCGATGGCGTCGCGCTCCGCGAGCGCGAGCGCTCGGTCGGCCAGCGCCACTGCATCGTCGTAGCGTCCGGCCGCTACCGCAGCCGATGCAGCATCATTGAAGACCCTGTTGCGCTCGGGGTACATCGCGAACTTCTCGTGCGCAATCGCCTCTTGATACATCTCGACTGCGGTTCCCGCCGCGCCTTTTACCTTGAGGGCGATTTCAGCCACACCCACCCGGACCCGAATGGTCCCTGGCGAGACCTGCGCCACCTGTCGGCCCGCCTTCAGGGCGTTGTCCCACTCAGCGAGCGCCACGTAGGCGTCGAACAGGACCACCAACGGGGCCGCTTCATCCGGGTATTGGCGCTTCAGCGCTGTCGCCACCTCAACCGCATCCCGCAGGTGCTGCTTTTCCACCAACACCCGAGCATAGGCCAGCATCACTCTCGGCTCTTCCGGGTACCGACTCGCCAGCGCCGCGAGGTCTGTGAGCAGCCCCTGCGCTTCACTTGCCACAAGCGCACAACCCAGGTCGGTGTTCGACCCCACCTGACCGGCCGTGCCCGGGCTCGCTGCACAACGGTTGGCGGTGTCTGCTGCAGCCCCTCGATTCCCATGAGCAAAAGAAGCAAGGGCGGCAGTGCGCGAAGCCGCCACGCTCGCCGGAGCCATCGCAGAGACCCGATCCACCACGAGGGTCAAAGGCTCGGAGAGTTCGGGCTCGTCGACCAGCAAGAGGGCGTACAACTCCCCCAGTGCCGACCACGTTTCGACATCTTCCGGCGCGAGAATCACTGCTTGCTCGAGGTGCTCGCGCGCATCCAATCGCTCTGACTGAACACCACTCCAGAGCCCGATCCGGCCGCGATGCAGGCGCAGGTTTGGCGCACCGGCAGCATTCGGCCACCGCTCCTGTAGTGCCCGGAGCACCTCGCCTCCCGGCAGGTTCCGCATCAGCTCCATTTCTTCGACCGCAGCCGACTCGTCGACCGCACGGGCGACCTGCTCAGTGACCGCTGCAGAGGTGTTCCCGAAGGCTTCCGTGATCTCGTCCACGATTTCTTCGGGAACCACGAACAGATCGTTCTGGATGGCATAGGTCGCCACACCGAGCGCCGCGACGGCGGCGACCATGCTGGCGGTAAATCCAGCCATTCTTCGGGCATCGTCTGAACGCCGCTCCTGGCGTCGTCGGTCCTGGCTGCCCACAAGCCGGTCGGCATCGTGATTGCCCGGAAGGAAAAATGACTGCAGGTCGGGATGCTCGATGATGGGCTTCCAGGTACCGCCTTGCCGAACTGCGAGATCGACAGGCCCGAGCGCACCCCGCAGCAGCTGGTCGACCAACGCTTCATGCGACAACGGGCCTCGCGTGCCGCCACCTACCGTTCGAACCGACCACCGGCGACGGGCACGGTCGGTCTGGGGCCCGGACACCGTGCACCGTTTGCACAATGCCGCAGGCAGTCGCTCGGTCCGCGGAATCGGGGCGCCGCAGGAGTGACAATAGCGTTGGATCATCGCAGCCTGTACCGGAGTCTGGTTCGATGCGATTCTACACTGCGCGGCCCATCGCCGTCAGGGAACCATCGCTCCGACCTTCTCCGGGGGCTGTGGTCCCAGCAGCCTCCACCGGACCACGTTGACGGTGTTCGGACCGCTCACATAGCCCGCGAACAGCACGGTTCGCCCCACATGCAACCGGAGTTCTCCAAGCGAAGCCTCGTCCAGGTACACCCGCCCACCGGTCTGCACATCGTCCACAAACCACCGCACCCCCTCTCGGGTCAACACGCCGATGAACGGCGCACTGCCGTCTCCCGCATCGGTGACTGCCCAGTCTCGCACCAGCACAGTGCGCAGCCGCCGTGGCCCTTCTACCAGTACGCTACAGCCCCCGAAACCTTCGAAGAGGGCCGCATCATCACCGACCGCGAGGCGATAGGTGCGACCAGACGACTCCACCAGCTGCACGGCCCGGGGATTGCTGGCATCGACCAGCCCAATGTACCGGCTCGAGGCAGTGCATCCTACCAACGTGCACAAAGTCCACGTCCACAGCAGTCGCGAAAGGGTGGACCCGAGCAGAAAGGACTGATGACGGTTCGACATGAGAGGCGCGTACCCCGTTCCGGACCATTCCGGGCGAGGACCACTCCGTAAAGAGAGACTTCGGACGATGAAGGTCCACCCGGAGGCGCCGAGACGCAGCGTTTGGTACCGTGGCATTGAGGGCGCGTAAACGCGGGAAACTGCGCGTGCTCGAACGATGCACCAGTGAGCCCTTCCGCTTGACAGGCACGTGCATTCGGAGCGCCGGCCCTGGAGAAGCTGAATCCGTCGGCATCGCGTACCGGTCTGCAGGCGGTACCATCGCGCCCGTGGCATGGAACCGGGCTATTGTGCGGGCACAGCGCAGCCATGGTCCTCGCAAATTCGTGCGGACTGCATACAGCACCAGAGCGGGCGATGCCCTTTGCTCGCCCCGGACGTTTCATGTTGACTCTTCCCCGCACCGTCGGTCCGTACACGATTGAACAGAAGCTCGGCACCGGGGGCATCGCCGAGTCATACGTCGGCGTTCCTTCGGCCGGAGACGGGCCCAAGGTTGTCATTCGACGGGTGCTTCCGTTCGTTTGCGCAGACCCCCAAAGGCTCGCCGCCACTGAGTCGCGGGTGCGTGACCTCATCGCGATCCGCCATCCTTTCTTGGTTCCGATGGTGGACTGGCTGACGCTCGGCCGAGAGCGCTTCATTGTCGAGGAGTACGTTCCAGGCGAGACTCTGACAAGCCTCCTCGAAGCCCGCCGACTCCGACGCAAGCCCCTCCCGCCGAACGTCTTCCTCAACCTCGCGACCCAGATCTGCAACGGGCTCGAAGCCCTTCACGGTCGCCCCGGCGTGTCTAGCGGCGTTCAGCAGGTCCTCCACCTGGGGCTGAGGCCCGACGCCGTACTCGTAAACACGGATGGAAAAGTCGTCCTCGGGGGCTACGGACTGGTCCGCTCTCCGACTCTGCTGCCTCACAGCGGCGTCACGGCGCCCAGTCCTGGACAGCTCCGCTACCTTGCCCCCGAGCAGACACTCTCAGATGCGCCGCTTGCTCCCGCGTCCGATATTTTCTCGCTGGGGTCGATTCTCTTCGAGCTGGCCACGAACCAAGTGCTGTTTGATGCCGGCAGCAACCTACGCACCATTCATGCTGTGCGGCGTGCCGAGGTTTCGCACCAGCTGCAGACCGTTCGAGAGCGAATTCCGGGGCTGGACAGAGTGCTCACGAGGGCGCTCGCCCAAAACCCGCGGTTTCGCTACCACCGAGCCTTTGTCCTGCGGGAAGACCTACGGGGGCTGATGGCGAGCTACTCGTTCAGCACGGTCAGCGAAGATACGCGAGCGGTCCTTGAAGCCGCCCGTACCATGCACAGGAGCACCACGACTCCCGCATCGAAGCCAGCGCCCGCCAGCAGCCGGGTGATGTCGGCAGCCCCCGAGCCGTTGCTTAGTGCTGGGCAGGCCGAGACACTTCATGCCGATAAAGGCATCGATCAAGGACTGTTCGAAGATACACGCCAGAGTGGTGGCCCACCACCTTTGGTTACCGATGATCAGCCCATTCACCGCCAGCCCAACCTCGCGTCCCACTGGACCCATGATGGCCCCGACGACCAGACCCCCACCACGGGGTCCTTCTCGGGAGAGCCCACTGTTCCGGACATGACGCCCGCAGCAG
Organism: uncultured Pseudomonadota bacterium; assembly: GCA_913044235.1. GTDB lineage: Bacteria > Myxococcota_A > UBA796 > UBA796 > UBA2385 > CAJWOS01. The sequence goes on along the minus strand of CAJWOS010000121.1, from coordinate 4,269 downwards.
AGGCCTTGACGCCCCCCCCAGTCGAAGACTTGCCCGACTTCGAAGACGACATCCTCGACGATCCAGGCTTTGCACCCGACCCCGAGTCGGAGTTTGCCGACGTGGCCATCCCTTGGGACGACCTGGACGCGGGTCGCAACACCACGCCCGAAGACCTGCCCGAAGCTCAGCCGGTGATGCTGCAGCGCCCGTCACTGCGCCCGCCGAGCGCACCGGCCAAAGACGGCACCAACTCCTTCGGTCGAACAGACCACAAGCCACTGCCAGCGGTGCCCCCTCCGTTGCAAAGCGCTCCGCCATCTGGCGCTGCAGTCCCTGAGGCGCCCGTAGACCCCCTTCGCGCGCCGCTCCAGGACCATGCCGGTCGTCCGGTGCAGCCCAACGACACGGTGTTCCTCCCGGCACCGCCCGCACGCACAGAGCCACCGCCAGTGCGGCCGCTTCAGGAGCCGCCGCCCATATTGCGCCCTCCGCAGACGCCTGCACCAGCCGCACCGCCGACCGCAGAAGACACCTCCTTCTTTGCGGCCCCGCTTCCACCCGCGCCGACCGCGCCCGCGGCCTCCGCACATCCGCCCGCCCCCCCCGAAGCGGTCCCACCACAGCTGCCACCGCCCTACATCGACCCGACCGGCCTGCCTGAGCGTCCACCGCTCTTCAACACAGCCCCTCCCCCCGCGCCCAGCGACCCGTACGCCGCGCCTGAGCTGCCACCGCCTCCGGTCACCCGTGCCCCGCCGCCGCCGGCATCCATGCCGACCGCGGCAGCATCACCACGCCAGCCACCCGAGGAGATTCCGGTTGCGCCGCCACCGGTACCCAGGCACCCAATCGCACCGCCGCCAGTCGTGCCCGCCAACAACGCTCCGAACAGCTACGGGATCCTGGCAGTCGGCATTGCTGCTGCCGCAGTGGCCATTGTGTCGAGCATCGGCATCGCGGGATTTGTGTTCCAGCAGCAGGGAACGCCACCGGCCGTTGCATCAGCGTCAGAGGAGGCTTCACCGGTGGTCGCCGACGTCGCGTTGCCCGTAGAAAAGCCAGTAGCACCAGAGTTCAGCGCGAAGGACACCGGCTCTCCCGCCGCTGACCGCCCCCCGAAACAGGCCCCCAAAGCGGAGAAGGGCACCGCAGCCACCACAGCCCCGAGCGCAGCGAAGCCTTCCCCCCGTCCGATTCCGTCGGCACGACGGCCTCGCCCTCCAAGAATCCCCGCCCCAGCGCTTCCTACCCCTCCTCCCGCAACGCCCCAGGCGTCTTCTCCTTCAGGCACAGCCGACATTGGCAGCGAGCCTGGCGAGCCGGAGCTCGATCTCGATCAAGCCACCCGCACCGCCTCCACCAGCCGCCTCGACCCGTCCACGCGTCGCTCCCTCGAGGCCCTCGCGATCGACAATCCGGACTACACCCGCGCGCGGACCCTCCTCGCAGTCGATGCAGCCCAACGGGGGGATGCAGCTTCCGCTGAGCGGTACTTGGAGCAGACGATGTCGCTTCCGGAAAACCGCTACAACCCGGTCTTGCTCTCCCAGTTGGCGCTGCATCAGGTGAATCGCCAACGCTATGCCTCCGCATTGAACAATGCGAACCGGGCAGAACAGCACTGGGCACGCCTCCCCTCCAATGTGATGTTCGAGCGCAAAGCCATCATCTACGAAGTCCAGGCGGCAGCAACACAAGGCCTGCTCTACGAGGCCGACAGCGACCAGCAACAGAAAGAGTTGGTCAACGATGCCTTGCGTCGATGGACCCGCTTCCGTGAGCACGCCACGTCGGGTTCCAGCACAGATCAGATTGTTCGCGCAGACCAGCAGATTGAGAAGCTCACGTCCATCCGCTCACGGCTGGAGTAGACCGTTGAATTCGAACCCCATCCGTATTGCGACCTGGGCGGCCTGCCTTCTGCTCCTGTGCAGCAGTGCCGGGTGTGCCGCCCGACACAACATTTCCGGAACGGTCATCGACCGGAACGGTGAGCCCATGGACCGCGTCATCGTGGCCCTCGCACCCGGCAACGTCGAGATCCTGACCGACAACGAAGGGCGCTTCGCCATCGACTATGTGCGCACGGAAGACGGGAGTCGTGCTCGGCTCAAGCGGCGGTCGGACTACACCCTCACCTTTTTCCGAACAGGGTTCCAAGACACCAAAGAGGCCCTCTACTACAAGCGTGGAGCCCATGAGTGCGGCACCATTCAGATGCTCGAAGACACCATCGAAGTCTCTGAGCCCGCTGCGCCGCTCGACCCGAGCCGCCTGCATGCGGAACCATCTGCGTCCGGTGGCGCCACCTACGAAGGTGAGTGAGCGTGCAGCGCTTCGGCTCTCCCCTCGCCCTCCTGGGACTCTTCGGCATGCTCGGCTGTACAGGTGCGGAGCCCTCCGTGCCCGTGGCTCCCTTGCCGGACGGCTGGGTCTCGACCATCCTCGAGACACCAGACCAGGTTCTCGCCCTGTTCGATGCCGACACCGAAGGCTGGGCCGCCCTTCACCGCGGCGACCTCACACGGGCCCTCAACGCCACGGAACCTGATCTTGCCGCTCGCGCACATCAGGAGCTCTACGATACCCGTCAGCACCTGCTGTCCCTTCTGCGCACAACCGCACCCGAGCTGGCGCGCAGTTGGGCTGCGCACACCCTTCCGTCCGGTACAGCACTTCACACGTGGGCCGCGCTTGTGGCCGTCGATGCCGATGTGGATCCAACCCCACTGCTCGCGCTCGCGCCCCCACCGGCCGACAGCGACTGGGCCCATGTCCACGCCGCACTTGGATCGGACCTGCCCGAAGAAGCGAGATTTGCGGTGGTTGCCGATCGAGCAGCTGGCACCGTCGGCGACTGCCTGCGTGCGCACCTTGCCGTGCGACAGTCGAACAGCACCGCTCTTGCTTCGCTCGACCAAGCGTGCTCTGAACCGTTCCTTCAAGAGGCCGGTGGCACACGGGCGTTTCCTGACCCGCTGCGACTCCACACCTGGATCTTGGTGCACCCTACGCCTTCGCCGCCCGTGGCTCCGCTCGCTGCTACGGTGTTCTCCGCCAGCTGGTCGCCCGGCGACCAAGCGTCCCCCGCAACAGGACCGACCGCAACCGCACTCGGTCTCGGTTTGGCATCCTCGCCCGACGAAGCGCTGCGGCAGGTCCAGTCCGCTACCGAGACACTCGACCGCTGGGAACAGGCAGGTCCCTGGCCGGGAGCGACTCTCGCGGCGGACCTGGACGCCTTTGCACTGTACCGAACCCGTCTGATCACGGCCTGGGCAGAGGAGGCAGCAGAGCCAGCCATCACTGCCGAGGCCTTGCGAGCCATCCGGGATACGAATGCTGGGCGCACCATTGGGCCCACCCGCCCCCCATCCCTACTGGCCCTCGAAGCCACCGTGTCGGTGCAAACCGGCCACATCCGTGCCGCGCTTCCCGCGCTACAAGCTCTGAGTCCTCTGAATCCCATCCTTCCCGAGCTTCCCGCACTCACTGAGGTTGTCAACGACCTTCAGGTCGCCAGCACGCTCGGCCGGTCGGGCGACTCCAAGGAACCTTGACCTCGAATCCGCACTCCAAACCCGACTTCTCGCCTTTGCCTTGCGGATCCACGCCTTTCTTTCCTCCTCCGTTTGCCGTACGAGCCTCGCCATGCGCTTCTCCACCGCCATCGTCGGTATTCTCGGCCTCCTCACGGCCTCGTCCGCCGCGGCTGCGCCCTTTCGGTACGTCGAAGACCGCGCGCCCGCCATCATCGACCCACTCTTCACCACCACCATGGGAGAGGCGCGCCTTCAGGAGCTGGTCTTCGATGGCCTGTTCACCGACGACCGAAACCTGAAGTCCACTCCCCTGCTCGCCAGTGGCATCGAGGTTTCCGAAGACCGACTCTCGGCCGAAGTCACACTCCGGTCCGATGTGCGCTGGCACGACGGCCAGCCCTTTCGCGCGAGCGATGTGGTCTTCACCATCGAAGCCATGCAAAATCCCGCCACGCTGTCGCCGGAAGGAGCACGTGTGGCCTGGATCACGTCCGTGGAGGCCACAGGCCCCCACTCCGTGCGGTTCACCTTCGACAGGCCCCAGCCCAATCCCGCTGACCGCTTGTACTTCAAGATTCTGCCAGCGCACGTCTTTCAGGGCACGGTGGTCCGTCGCAACGACCCCTTTCATACCCGGCCCATCGGCACCGGTCCCTACCGAATCGAGCGCTTCGAGACCGACCCGCACGCCGCGGCCGCGGCAGCGATTCTGATCCTCGCGGCGTGCGAGGAGGAGGACCGCGAG
>CAJWOS010000120.1 GCA_913044235.1 uncultured Pseudomonadota bacterium | reverse complement strand
CGTCATGCTCACTGCACGGTCACCACGCTTCCCGTGGCCCGCCCCGGACCCCAGATGATGATCTCCGGGGTTCCGTTTCCTGTGACATCGTGCAGAAACAGCGACTCTTCACCCGGTGGGACCTCCACCTGCACCTCCGCCCAGGGCTTCTCGCTCATACCATTCTTTGCGCCCGCGAAGACCTGGAGCGGTCCATCGCCCTCCTGGTAGACCATGTCGGCCAGCCCGTCGCCCGTGAGGTCGGTCGCAGACACCACGTGCAACGACTCCGAATTCTCGATGGGCACCGACACCGAGCGCAACGCCTGTGGCTGCACCGACAAGCCCCCATCCCACTCGAACAGCTGGACTTCGACCTGCATACGCTTCGCCACCAGCGCGCGCGCCATGTTGGAAAATGTGATCTCGATCTGGGGCACGACAAGATCCAGGTCGCCATCACTGTCGATGTCGTCCAACGACACATCGACCGCCGCCGCTTCGGTGCGCACGAGCGCCGGACGCGAAAATTTCGTGCCGGTGCCCAAGCTCACGATGAGCTCAGCGGTGGCTCCCAGCCAGCTGCCCGACATCACTGCGCGATGCGCCACCAGGTCGACCTTCCCGTCTCCATCTACGTCTTCAAGCCACACGCGCTCCACCGGCTTGCGGTCGGCATCGGGCGGCAAGGCCGGATCGATGTACGGATCGATGTCGATGGGCAGGTCGATGCGCTTCGGACCCACAGGGGCGGCGCCCGAGCGACCAGTCCACACCGTCAAGTGGTCACCCCGCAACCAAATGATGTCGTCGATGCCATCTCCATCGACATCCGCCACCTCGGTGCGCGGCCACCGCACTGAAATCTCCACCTGCGCGCCACCCCGTCGCCGCGACTCGGAAACGGCACCATAGGCTTCGGCCCGAAGCGGATGCACAGCTCCCGTGGCCAGATCCACGAAGAGGAGGCCGCGACCGCCGTGAGCCAGCAGCTCAGGCGAGCCGTCATGGTCGATGTCGGAGAGGATTGATGCCGCTCGGGGGGTTGACGGTCCGAGCCTCGACAGCACCGAAGACACCGGAACCACCGAGGCATCTGCCTGCAGGAGATCCCGCGCGCCCGACGCATCGAGCGCCCAGAGCCCAGGTGCCGTGTCCCACAGAGTCGGCGTCCGACCGAGGGAAATCGCCCGACGACCGGAGGCGGTTCCCGACGGCGCCACATCGACCACTGTGAGCGTGACCGCATCGGGCCGTCGCCCGGAGTGGTGCTGGCTGGTAAACACCAACTCTTCGACCTGATCGCCGTCCACATCTGCAGCTCGAACGTCGACAACGTCGGGGGGAAGATCGATTGCGTGAACGAGCAGGGGCATACGGTCTCCGGTGGGCACAGGCAGCGCTGGAGCCTATCCTGCGAACGATGCACCCGTTTGCGTGGACGTCGGGTGCCCTGAGGAAACCAACACAATACGCCCTTGCACACACCGCATGAGATGAGTCCATGGACCTGGATCCAATGTCGATTGTCGGAATCCTGGGCTCCATCTGTTGCTGTGCCGGGGGTGCGATTGCGCTCGTTGCGCTCGCGATCTGGCTGCTCAAGCGCAACCAACCGGCCACAGACCATCCCGATCATCCCGCAACGTCTCCACCCGCGACGCCCCCGGCAACGGTGCCACTCCCAGCGCCGATACCCCCGGCAGATACGACGCCTCCGGTAGACACGACGCCCCCTTCCACGGTGGCCCCCGCAAGCGTTGCACCGCCCGCACCCACGCTTCCAAACCCGTCTTCGACTCTGGACGAAGCACCGGCGGTGGTCGCCCCGAACACCGCTGCAGGGGAGTCCGTCCCCGATGCATCCCACCTTGGCCCAGATCCCGAGTCTGAGCCCGACACCGAAGACCACCCCGACTCTGCGCAGCCTACCGATGTCGATACCGCAAAGAGCCCACCAGACCTGGGCCCGATCGAGGTCACGGAAGAGACTCCTCTGAGCCAGATCGGGCAATCGGGCGACGCCTGCCTGATGGAGGACCCCAGCACCCGGATCCGCACTTGGATGTGGCTTCCGACCGACGGCGGTGCTTCCGTTCCCGCTGAGCAGTGGACCGACTTCTGGGGCCCGTTGCCTCCCGGCGACCTGGATGCGTTCTGCGACCACCGGGTGGTGCAACAAGACGCCGAAACCACCCAGCCCGATACCCTCGAAGCGGTGCTCACCGAGCTGGGCTACCCCGATGTGGGCGCCTGGCATCGGGTGTACTGGACCGCCATGAAGCACTTTGGCGACCCCAGCGAGCCCGGCGGTCTGCTCGAGGCATACATCACCTCGGAGCGAATGACCCGGCACTTGCTGTCTGCACGCACGCGTGAGCAGCAACGCAAGGCGCAGCAACATTCGGCAGCCGACCACACCCTGTTGCTGCCCGTCGAGGACATCTCAGTGGAGAGCTATGCCGCGTGTGCCGCTGCAGCAGCTCAGGGACTCCCCACCGACCAATTCCACCAGGTCCTCGCCGATCACGGGATGGACCCGGTCAAGTGGGAACGCGTGAATGCCGTGTGGACCAATCGGATGAGCCAAGACGCTTCAATGACGATCATGCAGTTCTTCGGGAATGCGTTCCAGGCTGCAACCCGCAGCAGCATCGACGCGGCAGCATCGGCGACTCCAGAGTCCATGTCCGACGACGACGGGGATCGAACGGAGATGTTCGAAGCCTCCGACGAAGCCTCCAAGCTCGAAGCGCCCATGGAAGATCCCGACGCGGACATCCAGTTTTGACACGCCCCGCGGGCTGCTGCGACGGTGTCGCTCCGGATGTCCGCCGCCACAGCCTTGGCATGCCACTGTTTCAGAGGAAGATCGGATGGGACTGACTGCCGGCCAGCACGCTGTATTGAACCGCTGGGAAGTCTTTCTCACGCGACTTGAGACCCGGAGCGAAGACCTTCGAGCGGAGGCAAGCAGCGAGCTGCAGTCGCTGGTCGACAGCTTGCTCGCTGCGGATGTCGTGCAGACTCGCCCGGTGTATGACGCGCTGTCCCGCATCGAAGCCCGCCTCCACAATCTGCCGACCAAGATAGACCGCGCCTGGCAGCACGAAGCCGCGCCGCTCTTCGATGCAGAAGCCAGCGCAGAACCGGGCTCGGCCGAGCTGCTCGAGCTCGGGATTCAACGCCGAGAAACCTGCAAAGTGCGCCTGGAAAATCGGGTGGAGCGGTTCAAGCTCCGGTGGTCCACTGCGCTGTACCGGCAGATGTGGTCGAGGGTCGAAGCCGCACTCCAAGAGGTCGCCCTGTGCAGCGAGTGTGGTGCATCCCTCCCCGGCATCGACCGTCGCTTTCGCACCACTGTCTCGTGTTCCCCTTGCGACTCGATGGTGGTGGTGCTTCCACCTGCAGTCGTGTCGACCTACCGCACCGAAGCCCCCCAGCAGTTCGCCCTCGAAGCCGCTCGTGGCATCCGCGAAGCCATCCACAAACACCGCGCAGAGGTCGAGCGATTGCGCGAAGCCGACCCCAAAGCACCGCAATCCTTCGAGGCCTTCGACCGCAGGGAAGCCCTCGAGTGTCAGTACTGGGAGTGCTACGCCAAGGTGGTCACCGAGACGGGCTGGGAACCGGCCCACAAGGCCTCAGAGCTCGTGACGGAGCGCATGGAAGCATTCGCGAGCGAGCACACCCCGCCCGAGCAGCAGTAGAACCGCGCACGCAGACCCGGTGCCCAGCTACGAGATGGGCTTGAGCGGAATGCGGAACCGCTCAATGTAGTCAGCGTACTCGCGATGGATGGCCTGACCGTCGAGCCCGTACACCTCGGCGCTGTACTTGTGGGCGCCCTTCTTGTCGCCCCGCTCGGTGGAGAGATACCGCTCCACACGGGCTTGACCGGCCTTGTCGTGGGGCATGTCGGCCCACGCCTTCACTTCGCGCACCACAGCCGCGGGGTCGCGCACGAGGTCCTTGAAGTCCACATCGAAGAACTGGTCTTCTCGTCCCGAGGCATCTCGGGCCGCCATGGCACGTTGCACACCCATGTGGAAGCGATCCTGGATGTGGGCGCCGAGGCGAGCAGGGTCGATGGTGCCATAGAGCATCCGCTGACCGAGCGAAATGAGCGAGCAATAGGAAGCGACCGATGCCACCGGGTCGCGATGGGTCCACACGATACGAGCGTCGGGAAAGACCGCGAGGAGGGCATCGATGAACCACAGGTGCTCAGGGCACTTGAGCAGATACCGCTCGCCAGCAGGACGCCCCTGCCCGAGGACCTTCAAGGTGTCGCGGTAGAAGGCATAGGGACCGGTCATGTCGTAGTCGAGCAGCCAGCGCCCATAGTCGGCGAACATACTCAGCAGGTCGTAGTTGAGGACCGCAAAAGAGTTGGAGAAGAGTGGCCAGCACTCTTCGGGAGTCTCGGGCTTGATCTCATGGATCTGCCGCTGCTCGGGTGCCACAAGGTACGCAAGCTGCAGGGTTCGCTTGGCGATGTTGAAGCGCTTGCGGTGGTCTCGACGCGGGTCGGGGTCGAGCGGGATGGGAGTCTGGATCTCCCAGAACTGCAGGCTCCGCTGTCCTTCGTCCAGTCCCAGCAGGTTCTGCAGCAGGGTGGTGCCCGTGCGCGGAAATCCCAGCACAAACACCGGACGCTCGACCCGAGCAGATGCAAGCGCAGGATGGCGGTTGAGGTGGTCTTGGATGCGCAGGCGGTTCGACATCGCCTTCACCATCGTCTGCTCCGTGAGCAGGGTGCCCAGCGAAGACAACGGATGGTTGGGCAGCACTTCGAGCAGCTTCTGGTAGGGCGCTTCGTAGGACGAATCGCCGAAATCAGACAGGCCCGTGCGCTTCATCGCCGCCTGCTTCACATGCTCCGGCGTGATGCGTTGGGGCAACACGCCCAAGCCGTGGAGCAAGCCCACGCCTGCGTTGAGCGCCTTGAGGTGCGGACGGTACTCGAGGTCGCGGACGGTGAGCGGCGCGGACAAGTCAGACATGCAGGGTACTCGCGAAGAAGACCACGCGAGGGCGTAACCAGCCGCGAGGGCTCAGTAGCAGCCCGAGAAACCGCGACAGGTGAACGAGGTCGGGCTTGCCAAGGTGTAGGCCGCGTAGGAGCTGCCATCAAAGTAGCGAACTCCCGAGGCGGTCACGTTGGCGACATTGCCCGAGAATGTGGTGGTGTCCACGAGCAAGTAGGCCGAGGAAGAGGTGAGGTAGGTGTAGAAGACACCACCGTAGTCGGCCTCATTGTTGGAGTAGTCACCGCCACTGACCTCGGCGACATCACCCGCACCGTAGCTAAGGTACACGGCACCACCCGCCTCAGCGACCGCCCCGTCTACGCTCACATTGTCGAGCGTAATGTCGGAACTGGTCCAGAAAGCACCACCACTGTCGCCGGCCGTGGAGGACGTGACCGTGACGTTGGTGAAGGTGCTTCCACAGGAGACCAGCTCCACAGCACCGCCGTCTTCCCCCGCAAATTCCCCGGTGAAGCTCGTGTCGGACACCGAGATGGATGTGCCCGCGAAGCAGCGGATCCCGCCACCGTAAGAGCCGGCTTCGTTGCCTGAAAAGGTGCCATCCGAGAGGGTCATTGTCGAGCCGTCATAGATGTTCAGCCCACCACCGAACTCCGACACATTGTCTGTGAAGCGGCACCGCTCCACGGTGAGGTCGGAGCTGTCTTCCATCAACAGTCCACCGCCCGCCTCGCTCTCGTTGTCTTCGAACACGCAGTCGGCCAAGTCCACCGTGCTGGCCAGCGCAAACAGTCCGCCGCCGTAGCCGTCGCTTGCGTTGCTATCGAACACCAGATCCGAGCCTTGGAGCTCTGCATCCTCCACACGAACCGCACCGCCGTCGCCCGAGGTGCTGCCCGAAGAAAACGTGAGGCCCGACAGGGTGACATTCGAGCCACTCTCGATGTCGAGCATGCGGTTCGAGAAGTCACCGTCCAAGACCACCGCTCCACTGCCGTCGATGCCGTTGATCGTGAGTGTGGCGCCGGCCACGGTGGCGTCGACATACCAGGTGCCCTGGCACAGGTTCAGCGTGCCGTCGGTACCCCAGCTCACCACCGCAGGAGACCCACTCGTTCCCACCGCCAGCGTGCTCGTATAGTCGACCGCAGCACCCGAATCGGGCATCCAGTAGGCCATGCCTGCCGAAGAAGTCGACGCATCGCAGTCGTCGTCGACCTCGTTGCAGACCTCGACTTCTCCGGGGTTGACCTTCTCGTCATCGTCGTCGCAGTCAGTGTTGTCGGTGACGTACTCCGAGCCTGGCGAGTCACAATAGAGCTCGGCGGTCGCACCATCGTCGCCATACCCATCGCCATCGCTATCTGGATAAAACAAGCCAGCCGTAGTGCTCAGGTCAACGCTGTCGTCGGCATCATCCACCAAGCCATCGCAGTCCTCGTCGGTGTCGGCGGCATCACAGACTTCTTGGGCGTCGGGGTTGATGTCGCCGTCACTGTCGTCGCAGTCACCGAGCGTAGACGTGTACCCACTGGGCGCCGCGCACAGCTCCACCACCCCATCGTCGTCGCCATAGCCGTCGGTGTCGCTGTCGGGGGCCCATGCCGTGGTGGTGGTGGTGTCCAGCGAAGCGTCATCATCGTCGATGTCGGTGTCGCAGTCATTGTCGACGCTGTCGCAAATCTCCGTGGCATCGGGATTGATGGCGCTCTCACTGTCGTCACAGTCAAGGGCATTGTCGACCGAGCCCGACGGTGCATCGCACTGCGCGGTCGCGGACGCGGTGGCATCACCGTACGTGTCGGTGTCGCTGTCGGGGTACCAGTCGGTGAACGTGGATGAGTCCACGCCCGCATCGCTATCGTCGGCACTCCCGCTGCAGTCTTCATCGGTGTCGGCGTCGTCGCACACCTCGGTCTCACCGGGGTTCACGCTGGCATTTCCATCGTTGCAGTCGGTGTTGTCGGCGACATAGTCACCCGGAGCATCACAGGCGGTCACCGAGTCACTCAGGTGGCCGTAGCCGTCGCTGTCTCCGTCTGCGTACCACGCAGTGGCCGTAGTGGCATCGAGCGAGTCGTCGTCGTCATCGACCAGATCGTCGCAGTCGTTGTCGAGGTCGTCGCACACCTCATCGGCGTCGGGATTGACCGCCACCGCTCCGTCGTCGCAGTCCGTGTTGTCGGCGACCGTTCCGGAGGGCTGGTTGCACAGGGAGGTCGCAGTGCCGCTGCGGTCGCCGAAGCCGTCGCTGTCCCCGTCGGTGTACCAGTCGGTGCGGGTGGAGGGGTCGACACCAGCGTCGGCATCATCGGCCGTGCCACTGCAGTCTTCGTCGACATCGCCCTCGTCGCACACTTCGGTGGCATCGGGGTTGACGGAGCTCGCGCCATCGTCGCAGTCGTCGGCGTTGGTCACCGAGCCATCGCCCGGGTCGTCGCAGTACAGCGTGCCGGGGTCGCTGCGGTCGCCGAAGGAGTCGGTGTCGGCGTCGGCGTAGTACGCCGTGGCGGTGGTGGCGTCTACACTCGGGTCGTCGTCGTCGGAGAGCAGGTCGCAGTCTTCGTCGACATCGAGCTCATCGCACACTTCGGTGGCGTCGGGGTTGATGGCGCTGTCTTCATCGTTGCAGTCGGTGGCTTCCGTGCTGTAGCCCGATGGCAGGCTGCATCCTTCAATGGCGTCGTCTGGAACGCCGAAGCCGTCGCCATCGAGGTCCGGGTAGAAGCTCCGCTGGGTGCTGAGGTCCACTTCGTCGTCTTCGTCGTCGATCAACCCGTCGCAGTCGTTGTCGAGGTCATCACAGATCTCGTTGGTCCCTGGGTAGGCCGTGTCGAAGTCGTCGTTGCAATCGGTGTTGTCTTCCACAAAGCCCATCGCGGCTTCGCAGAAGAAGGCCTCGTTGTCGGGGTCGCCATAGCCGTCGCCGTCTTCATCGGCGTAGTACACACCACCCGTCGTCCGATCGAGCGAGTCGTCAGCGTCGTCTACGAGGCCATCACAGTCGTTGTCGACCTCGTCACACACCTCCAACGCATCCGGTGAAATGAGCGCATCGCCATCGTTGCAATCGAGATCGTTTTCGGCGCCCTCCGGGCCCGGCTCGCAGGCATCAAACGGACTCGCGGCATCCCCAAAGCCATCGCCGTCTGCGTCGGTGAAGAAGGTCTGGGCGTCGAGTGCGCTCGGAGGATCGATCTCGCCATCACAGTCGTTGTCGATGCCGTCACAGACCTCGACGCCCTCCGGCGATACCGATGCATCGGTGTCGTCGCAGTCTTCGGAAGCCGGGTAGCCATCGCCATCGCCATCGAGATCAGCCGTGGTGGTGGTGACCGTGGTTCCCACGCCCCCGAGGTCGGCTTTTCCCTCGACGGAGTCTCCACCACATCCAGCGGCAGCAACAGCGAAAACGAAAGCAGTGAAGAGGGGACGCGCGGTCATGGTTGGCTCCTTCCACGCGCGCTTTATACCCCCCTTAGAAACGACCGGTATGGAATGCGCAGCGAAGCCGTGGGTCTACGGGCCGGATTGGAGCGCAAACGTGACCTCAATCACTCCCCGCTCCGCCACCGGCGCGCGCCGCTGTACCTCCTCCACCATACAGTCCTGGTGTGGGTTCTGGTCGGTCCATTCGATCCATCGAGCGCCCGCTTTCGTGAGCAACAGGGTGCCCGCATAGTCGGTTCCGTCGACCACCCAGCGATCGTCATTCGTCTGTAAATCCAGCCAGCACTGCCAGGCCAGTGCGTCGATCATGGCGTCGGCAGTGGAATCGATCGGTCCGCCCAGGCGAGCGATCAGGGTGGCACGGGTGCGCTGCAGACCTTCGAGGATCGGAGTGGACTCTGTGGACTCCATCGCGATCCCCTCGAGAAGTCCGACCTCCAGTACCTCCAAGGCCCGGTTCGAGTCGCCCTGTTCGAGAAATCGACCCGACAGAAATCCGGCGAGACGGCGGGCGGTTTGGTCGGACAGCTCCGGCATTAAGGCGGTGAGCTCGTCAAGCGATTCTGCCGAGAGGTCCACCCGTGACCCCACCAGCAGATCCACCGCGCCTGCGAGCACTTCTGGATCGTTGGAATGATCAATGACGTCGATCAGCAGGGAACCAGCTGCAGCTTCGAGCTCCGGTTCCGCGGTCCAGTCCAGCCAGGCCGAAGCGGCCGTAAGCCGCGCCAGATCTCCCAGCGCTGGATCTTGTCCCCACCCATCGACGTCGCGGGCCAGCGTGCGAGCGTCCTTGCCTAGCGCCGCCGACGACCAGGGCTGCGGCGGCTCAGGCATCGGTCCCAGCCCACCACCGTCGGCCCAGCTCCAGAGCGCGTCATTGTGTTCGTCCAAGGCGGATGCATAGGCAGCCTTCTCGAGGAGTCGCTCCGCCTCGAGATGCGCCAACGCCACCCAACCGGATGCCGGATTTCCAGCCTCTCCGAGCTGGGCATCCAGCGCATCCAGGGCCGCATCCCGCGTGTCATCCGTGGCCAGGAGCGCATCCTGCAGTGCGAAGAGGATGGGATCGTCGGGGAGTTCATCGGGCAGGGGCCATACGCGCTCCGGGTCCCACTCCGGATCGAGCACCGGCAGCGCCGTCATGCCCAAGCGCAGGTCTGTGCCGAGGCGAATCACAATCGACCGCTGCACAGGCGCTATGGCTGCATCGTTCCGGGGAGCCTCGTTCCGCTCCTGCAGCACGCGTGGGCGGCTCGGCACAGCGGGCTGGAACGACCGGTCCACGACACGGACAGCACGCATGGCGCGGGTGGGGGTGGGCCTGCCCACGGTGCCGAGCAGGAATGCGAGCAAGCCACACGAAGCAGCACACAAGCCCATCCATCGACGAGAGCGGTGCATGGCATCTCCTTGGGTACACCGGCTTGCGACACCCTTCAGCCGCGTAGGTTCCCCTCCATGCACGCGAAGTCATGTCCGATCGGCATGCGCAGCGTCCCCCTCTGCGGAAAGACGGGTGCCACTGTGGTACCTCCACCGCTGGTCGCGCCCACGAACAAACACCGATCGCTCTGTGAAGGAGGCATCCCGGCCGTTCTGCTCCAGAGTGGCACGGAACGTGACCGTGGCACGGTCGCCGTCGGCGGGAGACGCATCCAGGATCGCCAGCGCCCGGAATCGCGTTCCCGCCGAAAATCGCTCAATTTCCGCGGCCCAGTCGGCGGTATCCACCCGAAACCGCGGCCCGGATGGCGCGGTGGTGGCCATGATGTAGTCGGTGCGGCCCAGCACGTACGCCGCATACCGGGAGCGCATCAGCGCGGTGGGGTTGGGTGCGGGTCGGCCGCCCAGCCAGGGGCCACAGCAGCGGTGGGTCTTCTTGCGGGAGTGACAAGGACAGCGAGACGAGCGGAGCATCGCGGTGGGTTCCAGCTGGAGGGGCAGCGCACCACACGACCGGGATGGCCCCGGTGTGTGGGGCGCTCAAAAAGGCCAAGCTCGGTAGATCGCAGCCGCGGATGTGCCCAACCAGACCGTCATGGCAAGGCTCAGCTTGGCAACGAGCCCGATGATTCGCCCCACGGTGGCCGTAAACGCGGGCTTCACTGCAGCTTTGCGGTCGAGCGGATTTGGACCGGTGGTCTCGCCCACGTAGGCACCCAAAAAGGTGCCACCCAATGCTCCGACGATGGTGCCGATGACGGGGAGGGCGAGAGTGCCCAGAAGTCCACCCAACAGGCCACCCAAAACGGCGCCCACACTCGCACGACGCGATCCGCCCCCCACGCGACTCCCCCAAGAACCGGAGAGAAACTCGATGACTTCTGCCAGGAGGGCCAGAAACAGTCCCGTCAGGAGGACCGGCCAGCCGAACGTGACGGCATCGGGACCCGCCCACCAGGTGTCGGTGAGCTCCACACCCACGGCGAGTGCCAGGAACATCCAGGTACCGGGCAGTCCCACCATCACGGCAACAATGCAGCCAAAGCCGAGCAGGCTCATCAAGATGGCGGTGAGAATCGGGGGCATCGACCACTCCGGGCGTGTGCACGAGGGCGTTCGCCGCAGACTCTACAGGATTGCATGAAATGTCGCCCGCTCCATCGCTTCCAGAGGGCGATCGCGCAGACTAAATACTGTACATATGTTCATTTTAAGATAAAGTCGACCACGCCTACCACTGCTCATGTCTTCAGTCGCACCGCCCGGTCGCGTCCATCCTCCGGCCCTCCTCGGCGTCCTGCGCCTCCGGAGCCTGCTTGGCTCGTTCCACGTGGAACCCCCCGAGCCCCTTCCAGACCACCACGGTGGAATGGGAGGGGCCTTCTCCCGCTGCTCGGCTGCAGGTTGCCCACGACCACGCGCGATCGATCCTCTCGGAAAACCGCTCGCCCGACCTGCCATTTCGCTGGAGCGTGAACCCCTACCGAGGCTGCACACACGCCTGCGCATACTGCTATGCCCGGCGGCACCATGAATTCCTGGGATACGGCGCGGGCACAGACTTCGAGACCCGAATCCTCGTGAAGCGAAATGCCCCCGCTCTACTGGAGGCCGCCTTCCGTCGACCCGGCTGGGCGGGCGAGCGGATTGCCTTCTCCAGTGTCACGGACTGCTACCAGCCCCTCGAGCGACGCTACCGGCTCACCCGGGGCTGTCTCGAGGTGTGCGCCCGCTTCCGCAACCCGGTGGCCATTCTCACTCGCTCACCGCTGGTTGTGCGGGATCTCGATCTGTTCCGGTCGCTGCAGCAACACCAAGCGGTCTCGGTCTCCCTCTCCCTTCCCATCCTCGACCGCGCCACCTGCCAGGCCATCGAGCCTGGTGCTCCACTTCCCAGCCAGCGGCTGGCGGCCATTCGCACTCTGAGCGAGGCCGGCATCTCGGTCGGCGTGAGCATCTCGCCAGTCATCCCCGGACTCAACGACCGCCAGCTTCCCGCCATCCTCCAGGCGGCTCGAGACGCTGGCGCACAGCACGCCTGGATGGGACTGGTTCGGCTGGTGGGAAGCGTGGAACCCGTCTTCACGCAACGGCTCGAGCACGCCCTCGGAACGGCACGTACCCAGTCCATCCTCCGTCGGATCCAAGCGGCCCGGCCTCCGGAACGGTTCTCGACCATGGGAGAAGGCCACGGGCCCGCCTGGGCCGCCACCGAGCGACTGTTCCAGCTATGGCGAACCCGACTCGGCTTCACCGGCCGGCCGGTCCCTCCCGCCCGGAGTCCCTTTCGTGTGCCCGGTTCCGGCCAGCAGCTCCACCTGCGATGGGCCCCACCCGGCGCCACGCCACGGCGGGAGCCCTCCTGAATCGGTCAGTATTCGTCCGACTCTGCCAACATTCGAGCAAGCAGCACCAGCTCCGCTGCAAGCACAGCCGGATCATCCGAGAGGGGTGGCAGGTCGGACCGAGCTCCCGGTTGACGAGCCCGCATGGGTGTGCCGTCGGCATGCACGCGCAGGGCTCCCCGGACGGTCCGGTCCCGCTGCAGCTGAAAGCGACTGGCAGGCCCCAGAGGAAGCACCACATCCGGTTCGATCCCCCCGCCGCTCATCCGGTGCGACAGGCGTCGACCACTGGGCAAGGTCCACACCACATTGGTGAACTGTACTGCGTAATCTCCTTTCTCATCGACTCGAAGCGCTTGTGCCAGCCCCTTGCCCCAGGTGGGCTGGCCCACCACCACGGCATCGGCTCGCTCCGCCAGCGATCCCGCGAGCACTTCCGCAGCACTGGCCGTCTGGTCATCGACCAGGATGGCCACCGGCACACCCTCAAGGGCATGCCCTGGGATCGCCTGGTTCCACTCGGCCAGCGCCGCCCCGGTGACCGGATCATGGTCTGGCCCCGTTTCGGGGAGCACCCGTCCCGACAAGTCGGCGAGCCACCCATCTGCAACGAAGCGATCGGCGATCTGCACGGCGCTGTTCACGTCGCCTCCCGGGTTTCCCCGTAGGTCGATCACCACACCACGCACCTGGTCGAGGATGGGCTCCATCAGGGTGTCGAAGGCCGCTTCGGTGGTGGGCTTGAAGCGAGGGATTCGCACATAGGCCACAC
The DNA here is from genome assembly GCA_913044235.1 of uncultured Pseudomonadota bacterium. GTDB lineage: Bacteria > Myxococcota_A > UBA796 > UBA796 > UBA2385 > CAJWOS01. The sequence goes on along the minus strand of CAJWOS010000120.1, from coordinate 2,474 downwards.
CGTGGGATCGCAGGGATACCCATCGATTGTCATCCGCACTGCGACTCCACCCTTCCACGGTTTCCTGCACCACCGGCCCCCGAATCAGGTGCACCGAGCGGGTCTCCGTGGCATCGGGCGGTTGGATCTCCAAGCGAATGGCGGTGTCGGCGGGCCCCTGCAGCGCGGCGGTGGCCAGGCCCAGGCGCTCTCCAGCCGGCCAGTCTGCGATCTGCGCAGAACCGGTGGCATCCGTCATCGAGACCACGCGGTCTCCCTGGTGCACACCGCTCGCCCACGCGGGCGTGTCGGGGATGGGATGGTCGATGACAACGGTTCCCTCCGGTCCTTCCTCAAGCACCAGACCCACCCCGAGACGCACGCCTTCGTGTCCGGCCGACCAAGCAGCGATCTCGGCGGGCCACACTGCCTGGGTCCACGGATCGAGCGAGGCCAAGGCACCCGTCACCCACTCATCGAGCACCACCTCATCGGGCACGCCGGCTTCCTTCCCCACACGGAGAGCCATGTCGAGTCTCGCCAAGGCCTCGTCGACGCTCTGTGACGGGCCTCCGGTGAACACTGCGTCTGCAAGCCCCGGCCATGTGGTGCGCGCACTGGCGGAACGGCCCAAGGCACCGAGGCGAGAGGCTGCCTGCTGTGTGGCTGTGGTCCAGTCCACCTCGACCACGTATTCCCGGTCGAGGAGTCGAAGGAGAGACTCCGCTGCCGCGCGAGTGATGCCGACCTGCCCCGCTCGAACCCCCGAACGGTAGCCGTCGGAGTAGCGAGCCGTGACCGCTGCCTGGATCGCGTCGTTTTCAAGGCGATGATGCTGGGCTGCCGAGCGCTCCGACCACACATCGGCGAGCGCCGCGAGGACTTGGTGTTCCACCGAGGCATCCGCCTGCCGAGCAGCCGACTCGATCGCAGCCGCGACCGGGGCGATGTCGGTGCGACCCGCTTCGACCGCAATCGACAAGCGAGACGCCGCTCCCACGAGGTCACCGGCGGCCAAGGCCTCGTCGACCGCACGAGACAGCATCGGTCCCTCGGCTTGCGTAAGGGCGTCCAGCTCGGGCAGCACCCGGCGAAGCTGCTGTGCCCGCTCCACCATCCCGCTCTGGTCACCGGTGAGGGGAAGCCCAGCGAGCGCCTCGAGCACCGAGAGATCGCCGGTGGCAGCCTGTGCCCGAAGGGCTTCTGGATCCGGACCGCAGCCCAGGAGAGCAGCGGCTGCAAGGAACATGCCCCCGCAGCACCTGCGGCTCTCCGCGCCAGCCCGAGGCACTACGACCGCACCATCAAGGGCAGCTTCTGGTCCCAGGGCCGTGCTTGCTCAAGCTGGCTGGCGAGCCGCAGCAAAGTGGCTTCGTCGCCGAACCGGCTCACGAACTGGGTGCCGATCGGCAGTCCATCGGTGTTCCACATCGGCGGCAGAGACATCCCCGGCTGCCCAGTCTGGTTGAACAGCTGGGTGTTGGGGGTGTAGCGCAGCTTGCCGTTGCCCATCTGGTCCATCGCGAAGTCGAGCACCCTCTTGAACGGCACGTGGCGCAGCACCTGCACCTGGAGCTCTTCACTCTGCGACAGTGCAAGCTCCCCCACCCGAGCCGGTGGCCGGGCCATCGTGCTGGTGACGAAGACGTCGTACTTCTGGAAGAAATCGGCCACCCCGCGGGCCGCGAGCTGGATCCTGCGCCGCGCCCACTCGAGCTCGGCCGCCGAGCTCTTCCAGCCGATGAGCGCAAGCAGCCAGGTTCCGGGCTCGAAGTCACCGTAGCGAGGCTTCTTGCCGACCTCTGCAGCAGCCTCGTCCACAAAACAGGCCACACCGGCGGCCACCACGAGAAAGTAGGCCCGCACAAGGTCGCTCTGGGGGAACGGCGGCGTGTCGACCGAGACGTCATGGCCCAGCGCACGCAACAGATCGGCGGCATCATCTACGGCGGCCACGCAGTCAGCGTCTTGCTGGTTTCCAAACAGGGCGTCGCGGCAGATGGCAATGCGCAGCTTGCCTGGATCGCGGCCCACCTCGTCTACCCATGGACCCGGCTTGGGTGGAGCCACGTACGGCTCACCGATGGTGGGCTCAGAGTCTTCCACATCGAGCAGCAGAGCAGTGTCGCGAACGGTGCGTGCGAGAACGTGCTCCTGCACAAATCCTTGCCATGCATCCCCCAGTGTGGGCTTCATCGTCACCCGACCGCGGGTGGGCTTGAGACCCACCAGGCCACAGCACGAGGCCGGAATCCGAATGGAGCCACCCCCATCGCCCCCGTGGGCCACGGGCACGATGCGCGCCGCGACCACCGACGCCGCCCCGCCCGAGGAGCCACCTGGGGTGTGATCTCGATCCCACGGGTTGCGGCACGGACCCCAGATCTTGGGCTCCGTGATGCCCATGATGCCGAACTCAGGACTGTTGGTGCGGCCGATGATCTGCATCCCCGATGCCTCGTACCGTCGCGACAGCTCGGAGGTGAAGTGGCTCG
>CAJWOS010000119.1 GCA_913044235.1 uncultured Pseudomonadota bacterium | reverse complement strand
CTGGAACCTTCCGTGCGCATCCTGGCCACCTCGCGAACGCCTCTTCTCCTCCACGGGGAAGCGCTCCTCGAGCTGCTACCACTCAACGACAACGATGGACTGCAGCTATTTCAGCGTCGCGCCCGTGCCGCAGGTGGACAATGGGCCGACACCCCGGAAAATCGGAGTGCCATCCAGCGCATCGTACGAAAGGTCGACGCCCTTCCTCTCGCCATCGAGCTGGCTGCGGCACGCAGCCGCGCTCTGACGCCCATGCAGATCGAGACCCGCCTCTCGCAGCGATTTCAGCTGCTGCGCGGGATTCGTCGCGGTGAGACCGATCGACATGCCAGCCTACGCGGGCTCATCGACTGGTCGTGGGAGCTCCTTGCGCCTTGGGAGCAGGCCTCCCTTGCCCAGCTATCGGTCTTCCGAGACGGCTTCTTCATGGAGTCAGCCGAGAAGGTTTTGGACCTGTCTTTATGGCCCGATGCCCCGTGGGCGCTCGACGTGGTGGGCGCCCTGCTCGACAAGTCCCTGCTATACAGCATGGATTCAGGCTCACAGCCCCGCTTTCGGATGTATCGCAGCGTGCGGGCCTATGCCGAGGAACGCCTCGAGGGCGCCGCCCGTGGTCCGCGGGTGCGTCACTTGTTCCACTTTTCCACCCTTGGAGCAGATGCTCTGCTGGAAGATTTCTTCCAGACCAAGCGGGCAGATCTCGCGTTGATGCTCCAGGCTGAGCGAGAGAATCTCCGGGTTGCAACGGAAACCGCGCTCGGCTTCGGCATGCCGGAGCTGGGGGGCCGCTGCGCACTCGCGATGGGCTTCGAGCGACAATTCCAGGGCCCATCTGAAGATGTCATTCACCTCATCGAGCGGGTGATCGAGCGGCCCATCTCGCAGCCCCTCCTTGGCCGACTGCACCGCCGGCTCGGGTGGCTGCACTATGTGGACGGCCGCAGCGATATGGCGATGGCCCGCTTCGAAGCATCGCGCAGCATCCATCACGCGATCGGCGAGACCAACCAGGAAGCCTTCGCCATCGGAAACCTGGGAAACTGTCTGTTCCAGTCGGGGAAGGTGGCGCAAGCGATCGAGCACTTCGAGGAAAGCCTCGAGCTGCACTGGGAGGTCGGAAATCGCTACGGCGTGGGGAGCATCTTTGGGCGGCTTGCCTCGGCGCACGAAACGCGCGGCAACCGAGACAAGGCGCTGCAGTTCCATCAGCGCAGTCTGGCCCTCGCTAGACAGCGCAACGATACGGCTGGCGAAGCGGTGGCGCTGCACAACATTGGGCAGTTCCTTGAGGTTGCCGGCGACCCGACGCAAGCCCAGGCCCACTTGCGTGCGGCGATCAAGCTGGCGGCCCAACACCACGACCACAAGGGGCTTGCCATTTCGATGGCCGCTCTGGGAGGCTCGCTGCGAGACACCGGTCGATTCGACGAAGTCCCACCGCTCTACGCGGAGTCGATGCGGCTTCGACGCGAAGTTGGGAACCGAGGGATGATCGGCATTTTGCTCGGTGGACAGGGAGTCCTGCTCCTAAAGACCGGCGATCTCGAAGGTGCCGAGCATCTCCTTCAGGAAGCCCTCGAACACCTGCGCAACAAGAGAGGATTCGCCCCCGGCCTCTTCGGCGCGTGGCTGGCGGTTGTCGAAGCCCGCAACGGCTCCATCGACGCCGCACGCAGACGCATTCACGCGGCCGCGCCTCAGCTCGAAGGCTTTCGGCCCACCCTACGCGGCACGCTTCGGTGTCTGCAGGCCACGGTTGAGTTGCTGGCTGGGCACCGTGAAGCGTACGAAGCCGCCCTGACATCCGCCATCACCATCAATGAATCCAGCGCTCTGGGTGCCACATCGAAGCTCATGCGCATGGTGCAAGAGGTCCGCTCAGAGGCGGTACACCTCCGTGGATGGCGGCCCCCCACCGCGGTCACCCGGTAGGCCGCACTCCGTCAAGCCAAGCCAAGCCGACGGGCCGAGCGTCTACCGGTCGTACCAGTACGGCTTGACCAGCTGCTGGTAGTGCTCCACGTTCAGCGGGTTGATCTTCTGCTTCACCGCATCGATGGCCATCGCTGCCGACACCTTGGCGAACCAGATGTACATGTCGCGCTTGTAGGGCACGCTGCTCGTGAGTCCGCGCAGCAGCCAGCGCTTGTTGACCAGCTCTTTGTTGAGCTTGTACAGCTCCATCGCGATCTCGTCTTTCGTCATGAAATCGGAGTCGAGCACCGGGGTGAGCCAGTCGAACTCGTCGAAGTCATCTTCGGTGATGTGACCGTTTGCCAAGGCATCATCGTAGATGGGGGTGCCTGGCACCGGCGTGATGGGGTGAAACGCCGGAAAGTCCACATCGATCTTCTTCGCCATCGCCAGCTGGTTCTGCATGGTCTGGTGCGACTCTTCCTTCACACCGACGATGAAGGTGGCCTGCACGAAGACGTCTGGGTACTTTCGCTTGAAGATGTCGAGGGCCTCGAGCGCGACACCGCCCGTGTAGAAGCGCTTGTCGAGCATCGAAAGCGTGTCGTCTTCAGCGCGCTCCACCCCGATGAGGATGTGAGACAACCCAGATCGAACGAGCTTTTCGAGGATGCCGTTCTTCTCGTCGCGCACGATGCAGTCGGCCCGCATGAACGCGAACCACTTGGTCTTCATCCCGGTCCGGAGCATGCGCTCGGCAAAGGCATCGTTGAACTTGGGGTCGATGTTCCAAGACTCGTCGACCCAGACGTACCCGCGCTTGCCGAACCGGTGGTACAGCAGCTCGATCTCCTCAAACACGCGGTCAACGGACTTGCTGCGCCAGCGCGGCCGCAGCTGGGTGGTGCCGTCGCCGTTGTCTTTCCGATCGGCCATCGTGGTCCACCAGGCGCAGAAGCTGCACTTGCTCACGCAGCCACGCGAGTGGTGAATCGTGGTTCCGCCCGGCGAGAACAGGTACCGACTCTTGCCATACAAGTGCATCGGCATGAGGTCGTAGGCAGGCATCGGGATGTCGTCGAGGTTCGACACCAGCCGCCTGTGACCGGTGCGAACCATCTGGTCGCCGTCCCAGTACGCGAGCCCGTCTACCTTCGAGAGATCAGGATCGGACTTGCCCCACTCCCGACACAGCTCCACGAACGTGACTTCCCCCTCGCCGATGGCGATGGCGTCGATGTCGGAGGTAGGGCCAATGTAGCGGTGCGCGAGGTTCGTGAAGTGACCACCACCGGCCACGGTCTTGGCACGTGGACAGCGCTCCTTCACCATCCGGAAGAAGCGAAGCGCCTCAGAAGCATAGAGCGCATGGTTTTCACCGCAGCCGACCACATCCGGGTCGAGCCGCTCCAGCTCGTCGGCCAGCGACCGCCAGCCGATGTGCAGCGGCATGCAATCGATCACGTGCACATCGATCCCGTCTTCGGCGCGAAGGGCACCGGCAAGAGCGGGGAGGGCCTGCTGGAGGAGGAAGTTGTCTCCCTCACTCGTGTACGGCCAGTACTTGCGGGGGGGCTGAACGATGACGACGCGCATGAACTGAATCTACCCGAGTTTGCTGCCGCTCGCAGCGATGAGACTCACCGAATCGGACGGGCCACAGCCATCCAGGCCCGGTTCAGCCCGCGCGACACCACATGCGCGCGAAGCTTGTCTTCTAGGAGCATGGCTTCATCCACCGACAGCTCGCCGGCCGCCATCTCGAAGGGCCCCGAGAGGGCGTAGTGACTGGGCTGGAGAGCCAAGAGCTCGTAGCCGGCGACCTCGAGTAAGTCTGCGAGGTCGTCTTTTTCGAACGTGCGCACCCAGCGGTCTCCGGGGACATGCACGATGCCATCGCCGAAGAAGTCGGTGATCGATCCCTCGTGGACATCAGCGCCCATGGCCCAGCCCCAGCGGGCTTCCACACTGAAGAGCAGCGGAGCCCCCGGCTTCAAGACCCGCGCCACGTTCTGCAGCACTCGAACGGGATCTTCCACGTAGCAAAGGACTTCGCAGGCGATGACGCAGTCCAGCGGTGCCAGCTCGGGAAGGCGCTCGCCAGTGGTCCAGTGTACGTCGAGCGCACCAGGCTTTCCCGCTGCAGAAGTGACCGCTCGCCAAAGGCTGCGAAGGTCGGGATCCACCAGCTCTACGGCACATTGGCGGTCGAGCAGCCAGTCCATGAACCGACCCACTCCACCCCCCAGATCGAGCACACGGTCGCCCTCGGACGGGAGATGGTCGGCCCAGAAGTCGAGGTAGAGCGCCCGCTCCACCATCTTGTCGTGATGCGATGGCGATCGAGGATCGAGAAACTGCATCCAGTCGGGATGCTCTCGCCAATAGGTCACGGCCCCCACGAGGTTGTCGAGCGGAGGCGTGGGCGCCGGCCCCCCATCATGGAGCTCGAGCAACCGAGGATCCCCAGGCGGCAGCTCGAACGAAACGCCCAGCCAGTCCACGAGCGCGTTGCAGGCATAGGGAGGTCCGTCGGGAAGCGGTGGCGTGTCGCCCACAAGGGCGCGCGCTAAAGAGAGAGACACGGTAGCTCCAGAGGCAGACGCAGGCCGGCAGCCGTATCGCGCGTGCCGTGACCTCGGGACGATGCGTTGCTCCTCAGACCAAGCGACGAAGCTTTCTCGCTTCCCCAAAAGAACAGGGCCATCCGATATGGACGACCCTGGTCAACAGAAACGATAGGCCCTCAGGAGGGCTTCTTGGGGTCCGGCTTGGGCCGGGGGGATGGGCGCCATTCCATGGGAGCCTCCGAGGTGAGGGTTCGGGAGAAGTCTGCCGTCTTCCGTGCTGAGTGTCAATGCGATGGGCCCAACTATGCGGTCCACGAGCCATCAGAGCGGCTTGAGACCGTCACAGTCGAGCCCACCCCCACCCACCACACGCACCGAGCCCTTCCACTTGGTCTTGGGCTTGACCTGCTTCCACTTCTTGAGGCTGCCATCGCACGAGAGCGTTTCGCCGGAGCCTGAGTCCTTGAACGTAAGGGTGTAGGTCTCCGAGCGGTCTCCCTCGCGCTCACACCCCACACACGAGCCCTTTTTTTTCAGTCGCACATCGGGCCAGCTCGGCGCGTCCTTGTAGGACTTGCCCGCCGCCTTGGCCTTTCGAGACGCCACCCACTCGTCGATCTTGTACTTGCACTTGTCATCATAGACCGGCTTGCTCTTGTACTTCGGTTTGCACTCTTTCTTTTCGCTAAACGTGCCGTCGCCGTTGTCTTTCCGGCGGGTCTTGCATTCCTCCCCGTCGGCCACCTTCTGGGTCGAGCGCTTCTCGGACGTGCAGCTCACCACCTTGCCCTTGCGCGGCACTTCGTCTTGCCAGGCACTCTTGGTGACGGTCTTCAATTCCTCGATCTGAATCGTGCGGCTCCAGGCGTGGCCCGTGTTTACGAGCGAGACGTCCTTCTGCCAGAAGAAAAACACGCCCAGGCACACCACGAATGCCATGAGCGCGCCGGCCCCCAGCACACCGAATACCAGCCCTTTCTTCGAGCCCGCCTCGGGAGGCGGCTCATGGACAGCGATCTTCGCAGCACGCTCCGCCTTTCGGCGCTGCTTGTGCTCTTCGCGCGCGGCATCGGCATCGTCGACCGAGAACGCCGCGCCATCGTCGGCGAGCTGGTCCTCCCGGGTGAGCGCCGCACTCGCCCCCGCAAGATCGGCCCCGCAGCTGGGACAGAAGGTGGCCTGCGCGCTGCACGGCGAACCACAAGCATCGCACACCAGATCCTTGCCCACGAACGAGTGGTCTTCGACGGCCACCTTTTCATCTTCAGGCGGAAAGAAGCGCCAATTCGGGTCTTGTGGCGAGCCACACGACGGACAGTGCTTGTGGGTCATGGCGAGAAGCTTCTGCGTGCCACATGCGCCGCAGTCCCACATCATCTCATAGGTCTTTCCGTCACTCATCCCATCCCTCCTGAGTTCCTGAGCTCCGGGGCGCGCCCCCCATGGCGTGCACGGTAGCACTGACGGCGCCTTCGGACGGATGGCGAGGGTCATCCCAGATCAGGGTGTCCACAATCGCCCGCATCAGTCGAGCTGTGAGCGCATGTCCCGGACGCACCGCCGTCACGCGTGCTTCGAGGGGGGCTCCCAGCAAGGACAGGTCTCCAAGAAGATCCAGGGCCTTGTGGCGGGCGGGCTCGTCGGGCGTGCGTAGAGCGGCGGGGTCGAGCACGCCGGTCTCGGTGAATACCAGGGCATTGTCGAGTCCACCACCCAGAGCAAGCCCCCGGGACCGCATGTAGTTCACATCGCGCAGAAACGCGAAAGTGCGGGCCCAGCCAAGCTCGGCTCGGAAGCGCCCGAGCGCATGCCGCCAGATGACCCGCTGCACGCCGATGGCCGTCTGGGCGAAATCCAGGGTGACGTCGAGCAGCAGCCCACAGGCCGGAGCCGCTCTCATCCAGCGATCTCCATCTCGCACGCTCACCGCGTTTCGAAGTCGCCACACCGGCTGGGGTTCCTTGTGCGCCTTGCGACCGGCGTGTCGCAGCAGTCGCAACCAGGGCACGGAGGAACCATCCAGAATCGGTAGCTCTGGACCTTCAACATGAACCTCGACGTGGTGGATGCCGGTCGCCGAGAGCGCCGCGAGGAGATGCTCGACCGTGACTACCGATGCAGCGCCCGACTCCAAGCGGGTCGCCAAGCGTGCACGACCCACCTGCTGCACCCCGGCCACGATGGTGGGGGCTCCAGGGAGATCGGTACGCCGAAACACGATGCCGGTATCGGGGCCGGCTGGATGCAACTGGACTCGAGTGCCCACCCCAGAGTGCAGCGCAGCTCCGGAGACCGCAACGGGTCGAGCGAGCGTGCACTGGTGATGGAACAGCATGCGGGCGCCTGGCTCAGTAGGTGGATGCAGGCGGCAATCCAACAATAGAGTCGCCCACACTGACTCCCTTGCGGGCAAACCAACCCTGCTCCATTTCCAGCGCGTACTGAGCGGAGCTGCCCGAGGGCACGCCCTGCTCCGCGAGCGGGGTCATGTCGGCGATGGACACGATTCGACCACTCGCATCCAGGTAGGCGATGGACAACGGCAGACAGGTGTTGCGCATCCAAAAGCTGAGAGGCCGGGGACTCGGATACACGAACACCATTCCGGCATCGGGAGCCAAAGCATCTCGAAACATCAGGCCGAACGCCCGCTTGGACGGATCATCCGCGACTTCGGCGACCACATCCACTGTGCCCACAGTGAGCACCACCGTGGGCAGGTCTTTCTGCGGACCCGACGGCTCGTTGCGACGTGGACGAATTCCGCTTTGCTGTACCCTCTGCACACAGGTCATCGGCTCCGATGCCGAGGGAACGGAAGCAGGGGGCTCTGCACCGGCGCAACCGGTGAGGAGCAATCCCAAGGCTCGGAGGCAGAATCCGGTCATTCAGAACAGGGACTTCTGTGTAGGGTGCGCATCGGCCTGCGCCGGATCAGCGAGACCGAGATGGGCCCGTCCGCGTAGGGTGATGATTCTGCCCTGTCGAGTGCGCTGCAGGAAGCCCTTCTGGATGAGAAACGGTTCATAGACATCTTCGATGACATCGCGCTCTTCCCCAATGGCCGTGGAGAGATTGTCGATGCCCACCGGTCCGCCGGCGAACTTGTGGGCGATGGTCTCGAGCACTCGGCGATCCATCGCATCAAGCCCTTCGGCGTCGATGCCCAGTCGACCGAGGGCCAGATCCACGATGGATACGTCGACCGTTCCATCCCCCTCCACCTCGGCGAAGTCGCGCGTGCGACGCAGCAACCGGTTGGCCACCCGTGGTGTGCCTCGACTGCGTCCGGCGAGTGAGCGACAGGCCTCCGCCGTAATGGACAGGTTCATGCGGTCAGCGCTGCGACGGATGATCTCCGCCAGCTCGTCGACCTCGTAGAATTGCAGGTTGAAGTGAATCTGGAAGCGGTCCCGGAGTGGACGCGTGAGCAGACCTGCGCGTGTGGTGGCTCCCACCAGGGTGAAACGCGACAGGGGCATGCTCACCGACTGGGCCCCCGGGCCCTGTCCCAGCATGATGTCGATCCGAAAGTCTTCGACTGCCGAATACAGCACCTCTTCGACCGCTCGATTCAGCCGATGGATCTCGTCGATAAAGAGCACTTCACGCTCACCGAGCCCATTGAGGATGGCGGCCAAGTCGCCGCCGCGCTCCACCACCGGCCCGGACGTGGGCCGGATGTCGACCCCAAGCTCCTCGGCGATAATGTGCGCGAGAGAGGTCTTGCCAAGGCCAGGAGGACCGGCGAGGAGGACGTGGTCGAGCGCATCGCCACGAGCCTTGGCGGCGCGAAGGTAGACACGAAGATTTTCGACGACCTGCTTCTGGCCGACGTACTCGTCGAGGTTTTTGGGCCGAAGCGCCGGATCGTCGGCGCCGGTGGGATCGGTGGGACGGGACACAGAGGATTACCGGGGGCGGGTCAGCCGGGCTGAGCGAGCAGGCGCAGACACGCCCGCAGGCGCTCCTCTACCGGCTGCTCGCCGTAGTCCGGAACAGATGGATCGGCCATGACGCGGTCGATCTCCGACTTGCGATAGCCGAGCCGCGACAGGGCGAGAGGGAGCGGGTCTGCAACGGTCGTTCGGCCGGAGGAGACACCAGGCGAAGCCACCGTAAAGTGTGCCGGCAGCTTGTTCTTGAGCTCCAGACAGATGCGCTCGGCGGAGCGCTTGCCCACCCCCGGCGCTTTGGAGATCGCGGCCGTGTCGCCTGCTGCGATGGCCGTAGCAAGCTGCTCGACGGGCATGGTGGAGAGCATGGCCATCGCGTTCTTGGGACCAATCCGGCTCACCCCTCGCAGCAGCTCGAAGGCCTCGCGCTGGGTGGAATCCGTGAACCCGTAGAGTAAGAAGGCATCCTCCCGCACGACGGTGGAGATCGAGAGCATAATGTCAGAACCCACAGTGGCCGACATCACCAGAGTAGCCGGCGCCGCGACGAGATAGCCCACGCCGTTCACATCGATCACCAGATCATCCGCTCGCACCTCCACGATGGTGCCGGTCAGTCGAGCGATCATGCGCGACCTCCCGCCGCCGCGAGGGCATCGAGGCGTGCCTGCAGCCCAGCCCGCGCAAGATGGGTGAGTGCGATCGCAGCAGCGTCGGAAGCATCTTGCGGCAAGGGCTTTTCGAGACCAAGCAGGGCGGCCACAAGTCGCTGAATCTCCGGCTTGCCCGCACGCCCGTTGCCCGCCACGGACTTCTTGATGGTGCTTGGGTTGTATTCCCCCACGCTCAGACCACCCTGATGGAGGGCGACAAGCGCCACCCCTCGTGCATGACCAAGCCGTAGGGCGCTCTCCGCAGAGCGGTGCTGAAAGACCTGTTCGATGGCGGCTCCTTCCGGTTGATGCTGCGCGATGACCGCGGAAACCCCCGCGTGGATACTACCGAGCCGCTGGGCCATTGGCGCCTTGGAAGACGTGCGGACCACGCCGGAGGCCACGAGCCGGTTCCGCCCGCGAAGGCGGTCCAGCACGGCCCAACCCGTAGCATTGAGTCCGGGGTCAATACCGAGAACCCGCATCCCGCGTGTCCTCCTCAATCTGAACACCGGGGCAGTGTAACGCTCCGCCGAAATCGCGAGCCACTTTCCTGTGCACCTGCCCGCCCGGCACCATCCCGGTTCCTTCCGGGTTCGAGTAGGCTAAAGCTCCGATGGAGCATTTCGTATGCGGACTTCCATGCTGCTGCTGTGCACAGGCCTCCTGGCCTGTGGCGAAGAGCCTGTCCTTAAGGCGCAACCCGCTGAGGGCTGCCCGGTCGGAAGCGGCCCCTGGACCGCTGTATCGGCAGGAATGCATGAGACCTGTGGTCTGCTCACCGATGGCTCAATGGTCTGCTGGGGCAGCGGCGAGTGCCCAGACTGCGTGGTGCACGCGCCGTTGAACTTCCTGCAGCACATTGAGTGGCCCACCAACGGCACGTGGGCGCAGGTCAGCGCAGCCTACCTTCACATGTGTGCCCTGAGCACCGAGGGAGAGGCGGTCTGCTGGGGCCTCGATGACCAAGGCCAGTCCACCATGCCCGACGGTGTGCGCTTTCAACAGATCGAAGCCGGCGAGTACCACACCTGCGGCATTCGGGCCGACGACCAGTCTGTGATGTGCTGGGGCTCAGACGCCCTCGGTCAGGCCTCGCCCCCCGAGGGCAGCTTCGTGGACATTGAGCTCGGCTGGGACCATACCTGCGGCCTCAAAGACGACGGGACGATCGCCTGCTGGGGCGACCCGACCGACGACAAGAACGTTGCGCCAGACGGTGTGTTCCGCGAAATGCGCGTGGGCTGGAACCACGCCTGTGCGATCGACGACGCCGACCGGCTCGTGTGCTGGGGCTCCAGTCCTGAAGGCTCCACGCGCGTGCCGGAGGGGTACTCCTGGCTGGCAGTCTCGTGTGGCGATGACCACACATGCGGAATCACCACCGATGGCGAGACCCTCTGTTGGGGGGCGAGCGACCGGGGACAGGCCAATGTGATCCCTGGCGACCGATGGGTCCAGATTGACGCCGGCTGGCAGCACAACTGCGTGATCGATGAAGACGGGTATCTGGGATGCTTTGGCTGGAACGAGTCCGGTCAGGCCGAGGTGCCTTCGGTAGAGTAAGACCGCTTCCCGCCCGCAGACTGGAGCACAACTGGCATCAGCGGCAGCAGATCAGTCAACAGGGCATGCAGGGCATGCCACCGATCAGGCCCCAGTGCCGCAGCCAGATCGGCTTCGATGCAACCGAGCATGCGCAGGCCATCGAGGAGCACATGCGCGCCATCACTCGAGGTGCCGAACCGCACCAGGCGTGCGCGACGGTCACCTGGATCGGAGATCCGTTCCACCACGCCCATCTGCTCAAGCTCAGCAATCAGCGAGCCAACCGCCTGCTTGCTGATGCCCATCCGTCGGGCAACCTCCGTGGGGCGGGTTCCCTCCAGGTCGATGTGGGGAAACAACCGCGTATGGGCCGGCCGAATGGGGAGGCCCGTCTCTGTCCGAAGTCGAGCAAGCGCGCGCTCGTCGAGCAATCGAGCACAGCGGAACAGTAGCTGGGCCGTACTCGCGGCCTTCGCAGCCTCGATGGCAGCGACCGTCTGGGAAGTAGGCATGCAACGAATCCTTCGGCTGACAGACACATCGAAAGAATGGCTTCATTTTGGCAACAGCCAAGCCGGGGGTAGCTTCCATAAATAGATAGTCAATCTTCCCTGACTATTTAGAGGATGCATCGCGCTCGGCGCGCCCACTGGAGAGCACATGCTGACCACCATCGCCCCAGGCCTGTGGGGCTTTGAAAACGACCTGTTCATGCCAGGCGGGATCCACTTTCGCGGCCGCACCACTGTGGTTCGACTGGCCTCGGGCGGCCTGCTTCTCCACTCGCCCAACCCGATCACTGACACACTGGCCGCCGAGATTGAGTCACTCGGCCCCGTCGAGGTCCTCGTCGCCCCGAACAACCTCCACCACACCCACTTTGCGGCCGCCGCAACACGATGGCCCACGGCCCAGCGCTGGGGTGCTCCCGGCCTGCCGAAGAAGCGCCCCGATCTGGACTTCCACCACATCCTGCAGCACGACTCCCCTCCATGGGCATCGACGTTCGCCCCGATTCCGATCGATGGAATCCCCTGGCTGGACGAGACGGTCTTCTTTCATCGCGAGACCGGCACGCTTGTCTTCACCGACCTGTTCTTCAACATTCACAACCCCGCCAACTGGCAGACCCGCCTGCTGTTCTGGATGTACGGCATCCTGGGACGTCCCGCACAAAGCCCCCTGGTTCGGCTCGCCGCAAAAGACCGGCCTCGCGCTGGCCAGAGCGCTCAAAGTCTCCTGAACCTGCAAGTGGAGAGGCTCGTACCGGCGCACGGCCCCGTGGTTGAAGACCACTCCGCAGCAACCCTTGAACAGGTACTCGCCCGTCAGGTGGCGTGGGCGCCCACCACGCTCACCCACACCCACTGACCCCAAGGCAAGGCCCGTCGATGAGCCCATACGCCTGCACCTTGGCTCAAGCCGCTCGCGTAGTATCGAAAGCCCACTCTTGACAGGTCACCCCCGAATCCGCTACCGATGGTTTGACCGTCCATCCGCGACGGCCACCGCGCTCGATTCCCCATCGGGCCCACGGCTTCCTGCCCACTTCCCTCCTCTGGCCGCCCACCCCGCCCACCCCTCCTGGGGTGCCCACCCGAGAAGACCCATGCGCCGCTCGTCTCTCTTCGTGGCTCTTGCCACCGTCATCGCCATCGGCTGCAAAAAAAAGGGGGAGACCCCACCGCCGCCCGAGCCCACACCCGCAACCCCCACCGTTCGGGTGCAGGTGATCAGCGTCGATCCTTCCGTGGTTGAGGTTGGTCAGCCCTTCGCTGCCCAAATCTTCGGGAGCGGCTTCCAAGAAGGCGCCGAGGTTCTGTTTGGCACGATCCGCATCGCTGCGGTGGAGCGCTACGACTCGAACACCCTCGAGGTCAGCAGCCCGCCTCTGCCCGCCGGCACCCACGACGTCACCGTGAAAAACGCTGATGGCACCAGCCACACTCTACGCAACGCGGTCGCCGTGCGCGCGCGCACCACGCCACCGCCCGACCCCACGGCCGGCCTGAGCTGCGACGCCATCACCATCAACTTCGACTTCGACTCTTCGTCCCTCACCCCGGTTGCTCGCGGCGTGCTGAGCGAAAACCTGCTCTGTTTCACCACCGGTGGCGGCACGGTCCGAATCGAAGGCCACTCCGACGAGCGTGGTACCACCGCCTACAACCTCGCCCTCGGCCAACGCCGCGCCGACACCATTCAGCGCTGGATGGCCACCCAAGGAGTACCGGCCAGTCGCCTGAAGACCGTATCTTGGGGAGAAGAGCGCCCAGCAGATTCCGGTCACAACGAGGCCGCATGGGCCCGCAACCGTCGCGCTGACATCAGCGCCCCCCGTCAGTAGGGCCGGGTCCGGACAGGAGACTTCGTCATGTCGTTGCAACGGTCCATCGTCATCTCCGCGCTCGCGCTGCTCACCACCTCTGGTTGTGTGCTCGACCGGCGCGGGCAGTCGTCCACCGCACAATACGAGCGCGAGCTTCGCATGCAGGGGGCTCGTCTCTCGAGCCTTGAGCAGCAGTTTGTCGACGTCGACACCCGGCTTACCCGCGTGGAAGAGCTCACTCGTGCGCGCAGTGAGCAGGATGTTCTGAAGTTGGAGACCCTCGAACAGGTCCGCATCGAAGTCACCCGAATCCGCGGTGAACTTGAGCTTCTGCGGCACGAATTCGACTCTTACACCACCACTGACGGGCGCGTGGTCGAGGATGCAACCTTCCGCATCGCCTGGCTCGAGGCCCGGGCCGAGCAGCTCGAACAGTCGCTCGGACTGGCCCCACCGCCGCCCCCGGAGCCACCTCCACCGCCGGAGCCACCTTCCGAAGACGCGGCCGAGACCGCTGAGGAGGATGCGACTGCCGCGACCAGTGAGCCCGCACCCGACGACAGCGGCGTGACCGACCCGGCGGAGATGCTCAACCTCGCCAAAGACCACCTCGGCGCCGGTCGCCCCGAAGCTGCAGAGTCGATTCTCAACCGCTTCCTCAAGCTGCACAGTGGGCACGACAAAGAGGCCGAAGCGCTGTACAGACGCGCTGAGGCGGCGTTCAACCAGAAGAACTACCCAGGCGCGGTCCTGCGCTTCCAAGAGGTCATCGACGGGCACAAGCGGTCGGTATGGGCTGCCTATGCGATGTATCGGCAGGGAGAGTGCTTCGAGGCGCAAGGGCAGAAAGACAACGCTCGCCTCTTCTGGGAAGACGTCCTCCGCCTGTGGCCCGATACAAAGGCCGCCAAAATGGCCAAGGCCAAGCTCAAAAAGAAGTGAGCCAACGCACCGCTTGTGTTCACTCTGACCAGGTGGCATCCACTCGGTAGTACCAAGTGGCGTCACCCGAGGAAGATGACCCGCCTGCGTGCATGTATCCGTAGGTCCAGGACAGCCCCGAGCTGGTCACTGTGGCCGGAGCGAGCATGTAGGTCTCAAGCGTGTCGGGCACAACGCCCACCACGGCCGGACCGTAGCCACCATAGTCGGCGATGAATCCGACCTGTGCTGCATCATCAGCCCAGGCATCGGAGCAGGCGTAGCCCGTGCGCTGGGAGTCTTCTTCCCGCAGGGAGAAGGCAACATCAAACGCATACAGGCAGTGAGGGCACAAGTCGTCTTGCCGCTCTGCGTTGACATCCCAATAGACTTCACAGTCGAACCCTGCCGTCCGACTCGGTCCCCGCTTGTGCACGCGCTCGCCCTCGAAGCCGACAACACTGGATACATCAACGCCGGGATCGTCGTGTCCGGTGTCGCCCCCAGGTTCGGGGGTGCTCCCTGCGGTCCCGGAGTCCAGGCCCCGCTCCGGCAGCTCGCCATTCGACATTTCCTCGCCTTCCTGCCCGCCACGGTCCTGTTGCGCCACGCAGGCAGCGCCGGCGAGGAAGACGGCCAGCAAACCAGTCCACGCCAATGCGGGGTTCGCACTGTGGCTCCGATACATGGCCGCTGCTCCGAAGGATAGGCACCAACGCCTGTACAGTGCCGTGTTGGAACGAGATCAGCAACAGCGAATTTGCACGTTCCATGCGGTAGAATCGCGCGGCGTTGTGCAGTAGCGCAGCACCGCGTGGCTTCTTTTTTTTCGCCCAAGCGCACCCGAACGCTCTGCTCCGCTGCTCGTCAAGTCCATGACTCCGGTCGAAAGCGAGCTCATCCACATGGCCCAGAACCCACGAGGCCCCATGTCTCGCTCCGACCTCGACCCGGCAACCGTCGCCAGCGAATTCCTGGTCGCGCTCCGCGGCAAGCGCAGCCAGACCGCTTGGTCTCGACGGCTGGGCTACCGCAGCAACGTGGCCTACGCCTGGGAATCAGGCCGACGCTGGCCCACCGCTGCCGAGACCTTTCGCGCTTGCGGCCGAGCCCACATCGACGTCGAAGCGTCATTGGTTCGCTTCTACGGTACTCGGCCGGCTTGGCTCGACACCGTCGATCCCGCCACGCCCGAAGGAATCGCCGCCTTCCTCGACGATCTCCGTGGCTCCACTTCCATCACCGACCTGTCCGAAAATAGTGGGATCAGCCGATATTCAGTCTCGCGATGGCTTTCGGGTCGTACCCAGCCCCGTCTGCCCGACTTTCTCCAGCTGATCGAAGCCGCATCGGTTCGCCTCGTCGACCTCATCGCCGCACTGGTCGATCCGTCCCTCCTACCGTCCATCCATCCGATCTGGCTTCGCCTGGAGTCTCGGCGCCGAGGCGCCTTCGAGCTGCCTTGGACGCAGGCCGTGGTGCGGTGCCTGGAAATCCGTGACTATGTTGCGTTGCCGGCGCACGAACCCGGCTGGATTGCCCGACGGCTTGGGATTCCCGCAGATGAAGAAGCACGCTGTATCGACTTCCTGCGCTCTACCGGCCGCATCGCCTGGACTGGAACTCACTTCACAGCCGACACCCGTGCCGTCGAC
>CAJWOS010000118.1 GCA_913044235.1 uncultured Pseudomonadota bacterium | reverse complement strand
ACGATCTACCGGTTCTGGTCACCGGCGAGTCCGGAGTGGGGAAGGAGCGGTTTGCGGATGCGGTGCACCACCTCTCCGAGCGGTCGAGTGGCGCCTATGTGAAGGTCAACTGCGCGGCGCTCAATGCGTCACTGGTGGAGAGCGAGCTGTTTGGTCACCGGCGGGGTGCGTTCACGGGTGCGTCGCAAGACCGCCGAGGGAAATTTGAAGAGGCCGACGGTGGAACCATTCTCCTCGATGAAGTGGGCGAGCTGCCGCTGGGTCTCCAAGCGAAACTGCTGCGGGTGATCCAGCAGGGCGAGATCCAAAGGGTGGGAGAGGATCGGCCGCGCACGGTGGATGTGCGAATCCTTGCGGCCACCAACCGAAACATCGAAGACGATGTGGACGCAGGGCACTTTCGGGAAGATCTCTACTACCGCCTCGCGGGGGTTCGCCTGCACATTCCGCCTTTGCGGGAGCGCTTGGTCGATGTGCCTGCACTTGCGATCCACTTCCTCACGAAGTTTGCAGAGGAAGCGGAGCGCCGGGGGCGGCCGAAGGGTTGCGAGGGCCTGTCCGATGATGCGATGGCCGACCTCACTTCGCGCGAGTGGCGTGGAAATGTTCGAGAGCTGGAGAATGTGCTCAGGCTTGCCTGGATTCGAGTGCCGGGCGGGGGGCTCATTCAGCCAGCGCATCTTCAGATGCCGGGGCGCCAGCGAGCGGAGCCCGAGCCGTTGAACCTCGGTGAGGTAGAGCGTCGTGCCATCGACCGCGCCATGGAACGCAGCGAGGGAAACATTGCGGGAGCGGCTCGCCTGCTGGGCATCGACCGCACCACCCTCTGGCGCAAGCTCAAGCGCGGTCAGTAGCCTGCAGCCCACGACACGCGGACTGCGTGCATGGATTGTGGCGGAACGGTGTGTTTTGAACGAACCGATGCGGACCGGTCAGGGCTTGGAGCCCTCGGCGGGCTCGGGCTGCAGTTCAGGGGCGACGGTATGCACACCGTATGCGTCTAAATGGGTACCCAGGATGGGAACGATGGCGTCCATCCGTTTTGTGTGGGGTAGCCATCGGGCCACGCGACGGGACGTGACCTTTTGTCCAACGGCAGCGAAGCTGGGGGTCCGCACAAAGGCCTTCCCCAGCGTTGTCCGGTAGTCGAGTACGGCCGAGTCCCAGGCTTCCCCGGTGGCTTGCACCATCATGCGAGCGGTCGCTTCGAAGCGGGTGACGATGTGCTCGTAGTGGATCTCGGTGATGTTCAGCCCCTCGATGGTGCGACCATGTTGCCAGCAGTCCAGGACCGTGCGGTAGAGCGTGGCCGTTCCGACCAGGTCGTGTGTGAGCACCAGCGCGGGGTTGGGCTCGAAGGACTGTCGGAACGCGGACCAGATGCAGTCGCGGGGGTCGCGGAGGAGCATGACCACCGGAGAATCGGGGAACACCCGACGGATGATGTCCATGAAGACAAGGTTGAGTGGGTTCTTGTCGATCAAGCGAGTGGCTGTGGGATCGAACCCGGCCCGCACGGCCTTCTTCGCGAAGACTTGGCGGAGGTGTCGCACCTGCGCTTCGGTGAGCTCCTCTGCGGGCACGCCATCGCAGTCTGCCATGATGCTTGCGCAGACTGCGCCGAGGAGGTTGAGCTCGTCGGTAGCAGTGAGGTTGGGATGTGCCCCCAAGACCCGCTCGGCCAGTGTGGTTCCCGAGCGAGGAAAGCCGAACATGAAGACCGGCGGGCTCTCGATCAGTGCCGCTCCGGTCGGCGGAACTGTGGGCATGGTGGCGAGAGCGGCGCGGAATGTGGAGCCCGGCTTGAGCCGTTCGGTCTGTTGCCCCACCATGGTGAGGTAGCGCTCTCCTTGTGGACGGTGGGTCTTTTGTGCTTCGCCAAGTAGGGCTTGGCCTCGGACCAGATCGGCCCATTCCTCATCGTAGCGCCCATGTTTTCGATTGAGGTCGGCGCGGTACAAGAGCGCTTGTCCCACACTCAGTGTGTCGAAATCGGCTTCGTTGAGGAGGAAGGTGTTGACCAGCTGCAGCGCGTGGTCGAATTTCTTTTGCAGGATTGCGAGGCGAATCTCCTGCAGCCGGGCCGCCTTGTGGTTTGGCTCCGTCTCGAGTGTGACGGCAAGGTCTGCGGCTGCGGCGTCAAATTCTCGCGTCTGCACGTAGAACAGCGCCCTCCGAGCACGCGCTTTGGGGTCGCGCGGCTTGGCTTGGATCGCTGTGTTCAAGTGTTGCAGACACATCGCTCGGTTTGCCCGAGCGCTGTAGCCCTCTGCAGCTTGCAGGTGCAGCTCGATGTGATTGGGGAACCGTGTGAGGGCTTGGATGACCGCGGCATGGGCCTCGTCGGTGCGTTCATCGGCATCGAGGTCGCTCGCATAGAGCAACACGAGGTCGGCACGACGGGGTGCACGAAGCATGGCTTGCTGCACTGCGGTGGCAGCCGAGGCATGGTCGTCCCGATCGCGGTGCAGCTCAGCCAGCTTCAGCCACGGCGTGGGCTCGTTTGCCGTGCGGACAGCCACCTGTCGCCAGGCCTGGATCGCTTCTTTCCGATGTCCACTCTCGGCGAGAACATTCGCCAGCGCGCGCCAGGTGTCGACCTGGTGGGCATTGATGGCGAGGGACTGCCGCAGGAGTCGAAGTGCTGGGGGGGTGTGTCCGAGGTGGTGGAGTGCCTGACCACACAGACACAACGCTCGAGCTTGGACCTGCGGGTCTGGAGATGTGCAGTGCACTTGAGCGGCGTCTACCGTTGCGGCGGCATCGCGCTTCATCCATGCGAGTCGGGCCTTAGCAAGCGGATCAGGATTGGACATGACCGACCGGGCGGGTGCGTGCAGGGAGCGCGGAGCAGGTCAGGTACCGGCCCAGCAGAACGTGCGTACGTGCATGTGTTCTTTGTGGCTCGGTGCGTGGTGCACGACCGCGGGATGGGTCCACATGCGGTTGTAGCCAATCGGGAAGACGCGCTCGGCCTCTTCCACCGTGAGCTCGCCCGATTCGATCGTGTAGCGCTTGAGGACACGAATCAGGCGCTGATCGAGCAAGATCCTTTCCACGAGCCCGGTCTCGAGGAGGCTGCGGATCAGGAGCCAGTTGGCTTCCAGGTCGAGGTTCTTGGGATGCACATCGCGGAATCCGCCCAGGTGCATTCGACCTTCGCCCCAGTACAGTCCGATGTCGGCATCGACGCCAGCGCGGTGCGACTTGTGGCCTTCGAGAAAGCCTCCGTACCGCGTGGAGATGTCGCCAACGACGATGGGGTCGGCCTCGGGCATGAGCCATGCCATCTCCTCCGCAGCGCGGGTGAGGACTTCGATCATCTCGGGACGGCCCCATGCCTGGTCGGGCTGCCAGATCCAATACAGCTCGGGTGCAGGTTGCAGCTGCACGCCTCCTGCCAGGTAGGTCTTTGGGCAGACACCAATCTTCCGAACAGGCTCCTCTACGTTCATCGGCATCGCCTCGTCCAGCCATGGGCCCATGGGCTGGGCGATGGCGGGGGCCATCTGGAGAGCGAAGGCTCCCATGAGCGAGATGGAGGACATGAACCGTTCCGACGGATGGGTGAACTGCTCGAGAAGGACGACGGGTAGGATGCGCCAGGAGGCGCGAGAAGGGCGCCGGAGGGGGGGATGAGCCGCATAGAGCCAACTCTTCGAGCGCCGTTGGTAACAAAAGGCCGATAGATGGGCAACAATTGACCCGTCAAGCCTATTGTGGTGGCGTTTGGGTGGGCGGCTTGGTCTGGGGACTGGATGCTTGCTTGAGGCCGGCGGATGCCGCCTTGAGTCGCGGGTCTCCGGTCTCCGTGGCCAGTGCGTCGAGACGCCGGAGTGCTTCGTCCACGCGGTCCAGCTCTTTTCCGGTAGACAGCAAGGCAAGCGCGAGCTCGACGTGGGGCCGAACTTTGATGGCCACGGTCAGTGCGTCGAGCGCGTCGTCACCCCGACCGGTGGAAATCAGCAGCCGGGTCAAGCCCAGAACCGGACCGATGCTCCCGGGGAACCGTCCGATGGCACCTCGTAGAGCTGCTTCCGCTGCTTTGGTGTCTCCCGCTTCAGCGGCGGCCATGGCAGCGGCGACTGCGAGCACCGGATCATCGGGTCGGGTTCGGGCGGCCTGCTCAAGAAGTGGACGGGCTTCGTCGGGCCGCTTCCGGTCCAGGTAGAACGCGCCGAGTGCGCTCCATGCATCCGCATCGTCGGGCATGAGATCGCGCGCGGCTTTGAGGTGGGTCTCTGCAGCTCCGTAGTTCCCCATGGACCGCAGGATGTTGCCGTACACCAGTCGAACCTGCCCGGACTTGGGCTGTTCGACCGTGAGTGTCTCGAGGGCGGCCAGAGCGAGGTTCAGATCCTGGTTGGCGATTTCACGGATGTCCAAAATCACCGCCGCTCCAGTGAGATTCAACGCGCCATTTTGGATCTCGGTCACGAGTGCTCGCTCCACCCGCAGCGTAGCGAGATCAGGTGGGGACAGAGCCATGGCCTTGTCGTAGGAAGTTCCGGCGGCCCGCCAATTGTCGCTCTCAAACTGGATCCGAGCCAGGGCCGACCAGAGCTGCGGAATCTCGGGGTGCAAGCGGGTTGCCCGCTCGAGGAGTGCTGGTGCCTTTTCGGTCGAGATGGTGGCAGCGAGCAGCCAGACCGAAGGGTCATGCGGTGCGGCTATCAGGGCCTTTTCTGCCAGGTCGGCTGCTGTCTGGCCCGCTCCCTGGGTGAGCCAGGACTGCACGAGGCCTGTCCAGGCTTCGGCGTTCTGGGGGTCGGATGCCAAGGCTTTGTCGTAGGTCTCGATGGCCGCGACCTGTCGTCCCGTCGCGCGGAACACGCCGGCTTTGCCGGTGAGTGCGGATGGATGGTCGGCGCGGATGGACAGCGCCTGGTCGAATGCGGCGAGCGCAGTGTCTGGCTGGGGCTCGGCGCGTCCCACAAGGGCCCAGCCATCGGCGGTGGGTGCTGTCGGATCGACGCGGGAGCGGTAGTCCTGCGCAGCGGCCCGGGCGAAGCCCATCCCCGTAAGCAGATCGATATACAGGCGATGCGCTTCGAAGTCTGTGTCGTCGGCTTCGATGCGAGCCCGTACGAGCTCGAGCGATCGATCCATGTCTCCTTGCCAGATAGCGTTGGTGAGAGGGTCGGCAGCGAAGGCATTCGCAGCAAAAGCCCAGGCGAGTGCCTGGACTGCGAAGAGTCGGGTGGTGTGGAGCAAGGACGGATATGACACGGCGGCTCCGGCATCGGGACGCGAAAGGTGGAGCCGGGTGATAATGTCTCGGGCGCGGTCGGGCGCATCTTCGACGGAACGCGCCCTGGCAGGAGCCCTCAATGACTGGTTGTTCTCCCTTTCGCCGTGCCCTGACGCCTCGGATGCTGGGACTGGGGATCGCGCTGTGCATGGTCATGACGACCGGCGCGAGGCAGGCGGAGGCGGCCCGTCGGCCCGAGGTTGCGGTGGTCGGGGTGCATGTGCCCGGTCAGGATGGGCCCACCAGTGAGCTGTCAGGGAACACGCTGGGCGCTTCGCTCGAAAAGAGTGCAAAGGTCGATGTTCTGGAATTGTCGGAGCTGCAGCGTCGGCTCGCCGGACGCGAGGCTTTGGTGCTGGAAGCGGCCTTTCTTGGACCGGGACGCTCTCGCTTGGAAGAAGGACGGGTGCTGTATGAGCGCGCAGACTTTGAAGCGGCTGCAGAGGTCCTTGCGCAAGCGATCCCCGCACTCGAAGATGGCAGCCTCGGCACCACCGACATCAAGGATCTTCGAGATGCTTTGCTACTGCTCGGTCTCGCACGGTTTGGACTGGGCGAGCCCGAGGCGGCGGCGGAGCCTTGGAGTCGGCTCGTTGCGCTCGATCCGAACCGTGAGCTCGACCCCGTGAACTTCCCGCCCAAAGTCGTGCAGGGATTCGAGCAGGTACGCGTGGAAGTGATGGCTCATCCGAAGGGCACGCTGGTGATCGATGCCCCCGAATCGGCCACGGTTCACATCGATGGACTGAAGACCGAAGACCGAAGCATGAAGCTGCTTCCCGGTGCTCACTTCGTGGTGGTTCGTACCGACGATCTGGGACAGCAGGCGGACCGCGTGATGGTTTCGTCTGCCAGTAAGACCGTCTGGACCGCCGATCGACAGACCACACTCACCGGCGGCGACTCCGGTCAGTCCGAGCTGCTCTATCGGGCTCTCGGCGAGTACCTCGACGTGGACTTTGTGCTCCTGGCCGGCACTTATGGCGACAACAAGGCCGGAATGCAGTTTTTCGAGCCGCGCACGGGGTCTTTCTCCAAGGTTGTCGTGGTCGATGCTGACAGTGATCCCGTGTCGAGCCTGACCGACGGTATGCCCATGCTGGCAAACTATGTGAGCGAAGCGGGGACGCTCCGTCCGGACCGGGTCGCACGCCAGGTATTGGCGGTGGACCTCTCCACCAATGCCCTCCTCACAGACCTCTTGTTGGATCCGGAGCCACTCGGTGAGATTCGTGAGGTGACCCGAAAGACCCCCTGGTACCTCTGGGCTGGGGTGGCGGCGGTTGCGGCAGGCGGAGCAGCCGGGCTGGCGCTGGCGCTGCAGAGCGAGGAGCCGCCCCCGAACCGGTCGCCGGACGATCCGGACGAACCCGCAGCGGTCGATCCAAACCAGGGAGTCATCCTGGTCGAGGTGCCGTAGTGGGTTGCGGGTAGCGAGTACAGAGCGGCGGTGCGGCTCGGGTACAAGCTGAACATCAGCTTTTGCGTCTTCCCAGGTACGATGGTGACCTTGCGGGTTTCCTCAAGACCAGCCTCCGCATTCACGACCTTGACCGTGTAGGTGCCGGCTGGAAGCTGGTGCTTGAGGGGCGTGGTGTCGACGCGTGTGCCGTCGATCCAGACCTCACCCCATCCCCCCTTGACGTTTACAAACAGCTCGCCGGGGTCCACCTTTTCGGCCTTGAGACGCCCCTTTGCGGAGATGGTTCCACCCTCGGTCGGGACCTGTACCTTGGCGGTGGTGACCCGATAGCCTGCCTTGCGGTACTGCACCTTGTACGCGACGCCGGCCTTGGCGCCGTTCCATGTGGTGGGCGTGCGTCCAATGCTTTGGCCGTTCACAAGCACTTCGGCACCCGAGGGAGCGCTGGCGAACGCAATGGCGGCATCCACCGCGGCAGGGGAGGGCGCAGTGGCTTCGGTTGGATCGACCGAAGGAGCGGGAGGCACCACCGATGGAGCCTCGGTCTCCTTGGGAGTGCCGACCTCGCGGAGCTGCACTTTTAGGCGGACCTTCTCGCCGGCAGCGGCCTGGAGGGTGTCGGTGTAGGTCTCAAAGCCTGGGGCTTCGATGCGCAAGTTGTGGTCGACATCGGGGCTCAGGGACTCGGCGTAGACGCGTAGAGTACCGTCGGCAATCACCGCTTCGTCAATGAAGACGGTGGGTTCTGCACCCTCGGGACCGATCACGAGCTGGACGCTCACGGTTGTGGACAGCGCGCTCGCGGCCTGCACTTCGATGATGCGTGTCTCGGGCTCTCGCAGCGCGAGAACCACGACGACAGAACCGAGCAGGACGACCGCAGCACCGGCAAGCAGCAGCGGCAGCCGAGAGGCTGATGGGGCTGGCTGGACCACGGTGACCGAGGGGACCGGCGCAACGGTGACGGTGTCTGCTTCCGATGCATCCTGCTTGAGCTCCGCGGCCCGCGACGACGCCGCCTGGAGGCGATCACGCTCCGCTGTGATGTCGTTTGCGAAGAGCGCTTCCATGAATTGACGGAGATCGTCTTGCACCCGAGCCGCTGGGTCGTGCATTTGCTTGGGCTCGCCCGACGCGTTGTCTTCGTTGGCGAGTTCTTGCAGGATGGCACTGCCCAACGCTTTTCTCATGGCCCGGGCGTCGGCAAACCGGTCGGTGGGATCCAGAGCGAGCGCCTTCATCACGATGTCGTCGAGTGTACCGCTGATGCGGGGATTGACGTCGCTCGGGCGCGGGTACTTGCCGGACTTGATGGTCTCGAGGGTCTTGATGTCGCTGTCGGACTTGAAGAGCCGGCGACCGGTCAGCATCTCGTGCAGGATGATGCCGCACGCAAAAACGTCGGACTGTGGAGTGACCGATTCGCCGCGCGCCTGTTCGGGACTCATGTACTCGAACTTGCCCTTGAGCACGCCATCTTTCGTGTTGTAGGTGGACTTCTCGGCCTTCGCGATGCCGAAGTCGGCCACCTTCACCTGGCCGTTGTAGCCAACGATCAGGTTCGACGGGCTGATGTCACGATGGATGATGTGCAGAGGCTTGCCACGGAGATCGGCCTTGCTGTGTGCGTATTGGAGCCCTTTGCAGGTCTGGTGGGCAATGAACAGGGCGAACTTGGGGGGCATGAGCTTTCGCTGTCGCGCGAGTCGACGAAGGATGCCTTTCGCATCCTTGCCTTCCACGAGCTCCATCGCGATGTACCAGTTTTCGCCGGTCTTCCCGAAGTCGAAGATCTGGACGATGTTCGGGTGCTGCAGCTCCACCGAGATCTTGGCTTCGTCGATGAACATCTCTACAAAGTCATCGTTTTCAGACAGGTGTTGCAGGATGCGCTTGATGACCAGAAGCTTCTCGAAGCCCCCCTCTGAGAAGGACTTGGCCTTGAACACTTCGGCCATACCGCCCACGGCGATCTTGTCCACGAGGACATAGCGGCCGAAGCCCGTGGGCTCGAAGTTGGTGCTCACACGCCTCCCGGACGCACTGTGGCAGTGCGCACAGTGGTCATGAGCGCGCCATCATATGAGACGCTGCATCGACGGTCAATCGTGGTGCAACGGGGTCAGGAGATACCCGTAAACGGGCCCTACTCGGTAGTGTTTGCATCGTCTGCGGCCCCGCCTCCGCCGCCTGCAAAGTAGTCTTCGATCTCTTCGCAGGTCCATTCTTCGCGCAGGGTGGGCAAGGTGTCTTCGCAGACAGCATCTTGCTTTTCGTCGATCTTTTCTTTGTCGTAGTCCGCCAGGCACTGGTCGACCTGTTGCTCGGGAAAGGTGTTGTTGCACTCCTCCTCAGCAAAGGCGGCCATCTCCTCACACAGCTCCTGGCAGTTGTTGCGGCAGCCGGAGATGCTGAGAATGACGATCAATGACGAAATCAAGGTGGCTTGACGCGGCATGGAGTCGCGGGTCGTGTACAAGCGGGCGGGCATCGTCAGGCTCCGAGTCGTCCGAGATCGAGCCGAGCAGCGGCACGGGTGTCCGTTGCGCGGTGGCGAATCGTGTCATGCCCCTTCGAACCCGTCAAGCGCTGGACGGCAGGCTACATAGTCTCATGCAACCCACTGGTGCAGGCGTGCTCCAAGTCGAGCCGACGGATCACTGCAACCTTCGCTGCCGCATGTGTGCTCCCCATCACGAGGGCTGGCAGACTGTGCATGGCATACCGAAGGGGTTGCTGTCTGTACCGCTTTGGGAGCGTGTGCTCGACGGACTCGTGAAAGACGACGTGCACTTTGATCACATCATCTTCCAGTGGTTGGGTGATCCGTCCCTCCATCCGGAGCTGGCGAGACTGGTGGGCTTGGCTGCGGCGAAGCTGATGAACCGGGTGGGGTACCTTCGCATCGACACCAACGCGATTCGGCTCACCCCGCCTCGAATGGATGCCCTCCTCGAGCAACTCCCCGTCAACGGACCGCCGCTGCTCCTGGTTCTCACCATCGATGCGCACACCGAGGCCACGTATGCCGACGTGAAAGGCGTGGATGCTCTGGCGCGCGTCCGACGGAATGTACGGCACCTCATTCGTGCTCGCACCCGTCGGCAGGCGCGGCTCAATCTCCAGTTTCAGTTCGTGGTGCAGGAAGGAAACGACCACGAACTCGCACCTTTTCTGCGCTATTGGACCGACCTCCTCGCATGCCAGGGAGACGGTCCCTGGCACGATGAGGTGATGTTCAAGCGCCTCAGTGTGGGGGGAGGCGGACCGGGGCAGGGCGAAGCGGATGCCCGATACGAGCAGGCACTGGCATCGGCGGGCATTGCGGCGGGCCAGCGAGGCCCGGTTCAAGTCTGTGTGTGGGAACGACGGCCGTGGCAGCACGACGATCGAGCCGCGGCCACCGGGCGCGGAGCCTGTCCAGGGCTCTGGCTCACACCAGTGATTCGGCACGACGGGGCACTGATGATGTGTTGTGCCGACCTGCACAGCGAGCTGAACTTGGGTAGCCTGCAGCAGGCCACATTCTCCGAGCTCTGGCATGGCGCACGCGCCACACAACTTCGTCTCGACCACCTTGCAGGGCGGTTCGAGGGCGTCTGTGCCGGATGCGGGGGAATCAACTGGTATGACCTCACGCCACAGATGGCGGCCGCGGCTCGATCCCGTGGCGCTGCCCTCGGCCTTGCATCGGAGACGCCATGAATCCCACATCCCCTGACTCCCGCCTCGAAGACATGGAAGTGAAGATCGCTTTCCTTGAGAACGCCCTGTCGCAACTCGACGAAGTGGTTCGCGAACTGGCCGATGACAACGTTCGCCTCAAGCGCGAAGTCGCAGAGCTACGAGAGCGCATGCAGGCGGCGATGGGTGCCGGGGAAGCCATGGACCCGGAGCGGTACCAGGTCCCGCCGCACTACTGACCGTGCGGGGAAGCATCGCCCCACGTTCAGAACGCGACGACGGTGCCCATGCTGAGCTGCGGCACCATGGCTGATGTGGAGAACTCGGAGTCGAGTCGGTCGAACTCCTTGCCGCTCCAGATCCCAAGTGCGCCATTGATGTTCAGGCCGAAGTTGTCGCTGACCATGTAGTCGAGGCCTCCTCGGACCCGCAATCCGATCGCGGCACCGGAGGCATCCTGGACGTACCCAGGGATGATCAGCATGTCGCCACCCACGTACGGACGAATTGGGTCGTTGAAGAATTTGTAGGCCGCACCGATGTTGATCGGCATGATCGAGTTCCACACCACGGGGGGAGCACCGGCGTCTTGCAGCTCCTGTGGGACATCCCGCCGAACGGAGTAGCCCTCGAGTCCAGCGAGGACCGCCAGGTTTTCCAGGGGATGGACGGCGATCTCGGCACCGTAGGTGACGAAGTTGAACGCCTGGAAGCGCGAATATCCAACGCGCCCAGCGATGCTCACGGTGGGGGCACTGCTC
This sequence comes from uncultured Pseudomonadota bacterium, assembly GCA_913044235.1. Lineage (GTDB taxonomy): Bacteria > Myxococcota_A > UBA796 > UBA796 > UBA2385 > CAJWOS01. The sequence goes on along the minus strand of CAJWOS010000118.1, from coordinate 4,405 downwards.
TGGCTGCTGCGACTCCGGTCGACCCGGGCTCGGTCGCTGCTCTCGACGCGACGTGGCTCTGGTCGCTCACGAGTGCGCTCCTCGCGTGAGCTGTTGCCATCGAGGTCGTCGTAGCTTTGACGGGCCTCGCGGGCCGGCGGCTCGCGGGTTGGTTTCGCGCGGGACGACGATGAGCTGCTGGGCTGGCTTGCATAGCCGCCGATCACAATGTCGTCGTCTTCCTCAGCATCGGTGGCCTCATCGACCGACACGACACCGCCGCCGAGCGAAAAGCTGAACTCTTCCTCTTCTGGTGGGGGTGGGGGCGGTGGCGGTGGCGGTGCGGGCTTCGCCTTTGGGGGCGGCGGCGGAGGAGGAGGGGGTGGTGCGACCACCGCGGCGGTCCTGCGGCGATCTTCTTCGGGCTCGTCGAGGCTGAAGTCGTCGAGCTCGTCACTGCCCCCATCGGAGTTGGTTGGGATGCGACGAGAGGAGGTGACCGGTGCCATCACGACCGCATCGTCTTCGAAGTCCTCGTCAAAGCCTTCATCGAAGGCGCCTGCATCGACGGTTCCCGCTGCAGCGGCCTGCTTGTCTTCCCTGGACTGACCGGTGATGAGCTCGGCGAGCTTGGCGCTGATCGTGTCGGAGACTGCCATCGGGGAGTTCTCGACCGAAAATTCCTTGGTGCGAACGATCGACGCGCCGTCTGCGTACACCAGGTAGAAATCAAGGGTCTCACCCTTTCGGGACACCGCTCCGGCCACCGTGGCGTCACAGCCGGCGGTGTTGGCGACCCTGCTGAGGCAGGACCCGCTGGCAAGGCAGTTGGCAGAGAATCCGCCTGCACCCTTGCCCAGCTCTGTGGCCCCCGTGAATTCCGGACGGAAGTCGAGCTCGGAAGAGATGGTCGACGTCCAGGCGGCAAGCTGTTTGTCTGCCACGCCGTTGCCGATCAGCCGGGGGATTGCCACTTCGACTGCGGATGCGGCGGTCGGGATGGACAACAGGGCGAGGAGACCGGCTGCGCCGGCGATTCGAGAGCGAAATAGAAGTGGGGATGGCATCGGAGTATCTCGACGAGCAGATGAAACCCGGTGGTGCCGGAAACGGTACTTTTGGAGCGGGTCCTCGTCGAATTGACGAGCGATTTGCTCAGGCGGACCAGGGACCGGTCGAGCCTTCGTAGCACGCTGGGTGCGATTGCGGCCCGTTTCTGGCCCACATGGTGGTTACACCGTGCATACAGGGTGTGCGCCGAGTGTGGGAGGCTGTTCGTGGCAGATGCGGAATCCCGGGCAGATTGGTGGAGTGGTGCGCTGGTCGCCGGTGTGTTTGGCGGTCTCGGAGAAGGCATCGCGGCGACCCGACACCTCCTGCTCGCGACCGATCCGGTACGTGACATCGCCCTCTTGATGGTCTCGCTCGGAGCCGGGCTGGTCGTAGCGGTTGGGGCCGCGGCTGCCTTGCCCTGGCTTGCCCGCGCGATGGGCCGTCCCTGGCCGGAAGGACGCTGGACGGGCTTTGTTTGTGGGGCGATGGCGTGGACCGTGCTCTGTGGTGCTGCATTCTTGCCTGGGTGGTTTTCTGTGTTGCCGCTCCTGGGGTTCGCCGCGCTGCCATCGTTTGTTCGACGCGAAAAGGGTCGTCCCCGAATGATTGTGGGACTGGGATTTCTCGCATTATTGGCGGTTCGGATCGCCGACGATCACCGACCCCGGGATCGGGCTGCACCGCCGGTGGACCCGGGGCCGGATGTCGTGGTGGTGGTGGTCGATGGCCTGCGGGCGGACCAGCTCGGTCGGCGGCCGAAGGGAGACTTGTCGGCGATGCCCCAGCTTGAAGCGCTCGCATCGTCGGGCGTGCGGTTCACCACGGTTGCGGCACCGGTGTCCACAAAGAGCGGTGCCCGGGATGCGGTGATCACAGGCGTGCCGCCGTGGACTTCGCCCCCGAGGCGAGGATGGGCCGACGAGCTCACCTCGGCGGGTTGGCGGACGGCTGTGTTCGGTGGACCCGAGGTGGATTCGGTGGCACGAGAGGTCGGCTTCGGTGTGGTCGACACCGACCCCGGATGGCTCGCGGGGGCTCCGGCCAGCGCTCCAGGATTGTTGTGGGTGCGGCTTGCCGATTCTCAGAAGGGGCGTCGCTCGGCGCGACGACTGGTCGAAGCGTGGGCGCGCTGGGTCGATGTCCTACCGAGCGAGCGTCCTGCGGTCTCTTTCCTGCACCTGACCGACCTGACCTGGCCTGCTGCCCCCACACCCCCGTGGGACACCGCGTTCGAGTCGTCCACTGCCGCGTCGGGAGACGCGATGGATTCCTTGGGTCGATGCAGCGAGGTGGCTGCGCGGGCGGGCCAGCCCTCCCTGGGCGCCGTGCGGGCGGCCTATGATGGCGCTTCTGCATCGGTGGATGCCCTGCTCCCAGACATCTGGTCGGCGGCGTCGCAGCGCCCGCGCGGGGCGGTGGTCTTCGTGGTGGGATCTCGCGGAACGCCATTCGGCGAGGAGGCCCGCTGGCTCGGCACGGGCGGGGCGGTGCATCCCGCCGATGTCCAGGTGGTACTGACGGTGTTTGGCGCGGATGCACCGAAGGGCAGCACACTCGGGGCGCCCATTTCCACGGTGGATGTGGTCGCTACGATCCGGGCGCGGGCCGCGCTCGAGCCCGTTTCAGATGCGCGCCCCATTCCCGGCGTCGTTCGCGGCTATCCGCCGCGCGAAGTCACCCACGCGGTGGGCGCAGACGGCTCGGTTTTGGCCTTGTCTGCCGATCATGCCGTCCGCCGCTCTCCGGAAGGGAGCGTGACGCGGCTGGAGGGCGCGACCTGGGTGCGGGCTGACACTGCGGCGTTGCCGCCCGTGCCGGTCCTGCCGCCCGTGGCTGCCGAAGAAGGACCGTGCGGCGCCGAGATCTGACGCCGGCCCCAGTCCAGCACTGGTGCGATGTTCGGTGCCAGTCCCTGTCGACCCTGTACAGGTGATTGGTTGCCTACCAGTCGAGCAGCGAGCGGAGTCGGGCCTTTACGCGGTCTCTGCGGCGGGAGGGCGGCTGTGTGGGGCTTCCCGACGGTTCGGTCGAAGAGGGGAGCGGGGTGGCTGCAGCTGGAAGCGAAAGCGGCTCAGCCCTGGCGGCGAGAATCATCACCTCCAGGTCATCGTCGGTGGTGGGAGCAGCGGAGAATTGCGCACCGAAGGCCTGCTGTAGGGCGGTGCTGGCATGCGGCCAGATCCAGTCGGAAGGGTCGAGAGAGGGGATGACTTGCGTGTCAGACAGGGCGCGGCGAACGGGCCGCGCAACCCGTCCATCGATGCAGACTCGGTACACGAGGGATCCAGACTCGAACCGCGCGCCCCCGCCCGCCATCGTCTCGTCTTCATAGAGCGCGTAGACCACAGGGAAGCGCTCCGACAGCGCCTGTCCGAGCACCATCTCCAGGTCGCGAGCACCAGGGAGGGCGTTTTCATCCATCAGTCGAAAGCCGGCAACCTCGAACAAGCGCAGGGCGATGTGGGTGTACGGCTGTCCCGAGCGTTCAGAGCGACCCACGCGCGGGGTCTCGTCGTCGGCGAAGTGGGCCGGGTCGTACTCTGGCCATGCGGCAAAAGCGGCGCGGATTTCATCGTCCGAGAGGTGCCCCAGCACAAAAATCCCGGTGTTGCGTTCAGACATGATGGCTCCGGTTCCAGCCCGTGACGGCGTGTGCGGGAGGGCGGCTCGTTCGATGGCGCAGTGCGTAGCAGGGTCCTACCATCCGCCGCCGCCACCCGAGCTGCCGGAGCTGCCGAAGCTGCCGCCGCCGCCCGAGCTGCCGGAGCGGCCGAAGCTGCCGCCGCCGCCGGAGCGGAAGCGGGTGCTGGATGGGCTGGACCGCTGGCTGGCGCGTCGAGCCGCGGCCCGGACGGCAGCTTCGCGAGCATCTCGAGCGCGCTTGGCGTTTCGGGCTTCGCGGATGGCTTTTCCCCAGGACTCCTCGAGTCGCTTGAGCTTGGCGAGCTCGACGGAGAAGTCGACAGGGCCCCGTTGGAGCGAGTCTGAGGGGAGCTCCTTCAGATCGACCCTCTCGCCATAGGAAGCGATCTTTCGGGCGGCGCTCTGACGCGTTCTTGCCATGGTTGCGAAGGTGGTGTCGTATTGACGCTTGGCGCGGTCGAGCGCTTCGAGATGGTCGTCGACGGAGCGAGTGTCTTGCGCTGCCTGGTCGAGCTGTTGCTGTGCGAGGTCGAGCACCCGCAGAGAATCCAGATGCCGCTTGTCCTGCTTGCGACGGGCCGCAGTGGCCAACAGACGGTCGGCTTCATCGAGCGCACGCTGGGCGGCTTCGGTCCAGGTGCGGCCCCGCGTGGCGCGACGGTGCAGGCGGGAGGCACGCTTGACCCGGAGGGTGGCATTTTGGACCGCGCGTGCAAGGCGGACATGGCTC
>CAJWOS010000117.1 GCA_913044235.1 uncultured Pseudomonadota bacterium | reverse complement strand
ACGCCGAGGCGGCACTGCTGTTGGGCAAGGTGCTCGCGGAGCGTCGACAGTGGCAGGAAGCCCTGACCCAGCTCGACGCTGCAGCAGCCAAGGGCGCGCGTCTTCCCCGAGGCCTTCGCGAAGAAGTCGAACGCCAGCTGCGGCGAAAGGTGCAAGATGCCGAGGAGCATCGCGCCCGTGTGGCGGCTCGAGAGCGTGGTGAGGTGCGCGCGCTTCGGCAGGAGGCTCGCCGGTTGCGCAGCGAGAGTGCGGTCCTCGAGCAGCAGCTTGAAGATCTCGAAAAGCGAGTACGGATGTGGAGCAACGCCACGGCGGTGGTGGCCGGCAGTGCGGCAGCGCTGTTGATGGCTGCCATGCTGTTTGGCGGACCGTCGGCTGAGCCAGAGTCCGTCGCCAGTACGGCTGTTGTGGAAGCACCGGTGGCCTCCGCCCCGACGGCGGCACCCGCAGAACCTGCGGCGGTCTCCACGCCTGCTGCGCCGGTGGTTGCGGCTCCGGTGGAGACGCCCGCTGCGAAGCCTGCCGCTGTGGCCACCCCAAGCGTGGTTCCAGAAGAGCCTGCGGGCACCGTGGTGCACACGGTCAAGAAAGGCGAGACACTGGGCCACATCGCGCGGCAGTACTATGGCAAGTCCAGCCAGTGGAAGCCCATTCTCGAAGCGAACCGCGACGTTCTGCCCTCCGCCTCGAAGCTCCAGCCTGGCATGAAGCTGAAGGTTCCCCGGTAGCCAACGCGCTCGATCTCGGTGCGGCAGCGACCGCTCCAGGGAGTGGATGGACCGCAGGAGAGGGTGGCGGATGGTCTGAGATGCGCTCAACCATGAAGCGCATGGAGGACTTGGGAGCCAATGTCGCTTTGGGATAGGGGGAGGTAACGGCCTTCGCCGACTCGGAGAGCTCGATGCCCCTGCGCGATTACACCTGTGTACCCTGTGGTCATCGATTCGAGACGCTCGAGCGGGGAACGTCCCGGACTCGTGCACGGTGTCCTGTGTGTCGCAGCACCAATGTGCAGCGCAAGGTGTCCGCGTTTGCAGTGGCGGCGGCAACCTCCGTGCCCAGTCCAGAGCCTCCCGCTCCTTGTGGCAGTTGTGGGAGTCCTGCAGGGCCGGGTAGTTGTGGGCCTGAAGCCTGAGGACCGAGCACGGTTTGCTGTCTGGCAGACGTCTCGAAGGGTCATCGCAGGTCAAGACCCGTCACGCCGATGGTTCGCCCCGCGCCAAGTGGATCGTGGTGTCGTAGGGTAGCCCTCCAGTTTTGGTTCGTATGGGAGCCCGCATGTTTCAAGCCGTGCCTGACATCCGCCCGTCCCGGGTCTCATCCGCTGCATTGTTGGGTGCTGTTGCGGTAGCCGTGGGTCTCTATGGAATGGGGAGCACGTCTGCCGATGCCGGTGCTGGAGGGAGCCTCAGCGCCGGTCGGGCTCCAGCCACGGTTGCGGCCCCCGAGCCGGCACCGGGAGAGGCCGTGGCAGTGTTTGCCGGTGGTTGCTTTTGGTGTATGGAAAAGCCTTTTGAGGCCTTGCCGGGCGTGATTTCCACCGCCTCAGGATACGCTGGCGGGATGATCAAGGGCCCGTCGTACCGTGAGGTGGGCATGGGAGCCACGCAGCACATCGAAGCGATTCATGTGCTGTACGACCCGGCAAAGATCTCGTACGATCGGCTGCTGGAAGTCTTTTGGCACAACATCGATCCCACACAGGCCGATGGCCAGTTCTGCGATCGTGGAAACCAGTACACCACTGCCATCTTCACCAGCGACCCGGACGAGCGGAAGAAGGCACAGCAGAGCAAGGCGGCAGTCTCAGAGGCGCTCTCCGCCACAGTGGTGACCACCATTCGGCCTTCCGCCACGTTCTGGGTGGCGGAGGAATACCACCAAGACTTCTACAAGAAGAATCCGGAGCGCTACTACAGCTACCGGAGAGGATGCGGTCGAGACGCCCGCCTGAAGGCGCTCTGGGGCGACCAGGCCGGGCACTGAGCGTGGAGCGAGGAGTGGGTCTACGGGCTGCGTGAAAGGCGGTGCAAGGAAGAGAATGGCCGGAATTTCGTGGGGTGTTCGTTGAAGACTGCGAACCCCAACCACACGGAAGGTCACCATGGTCCGCTCTCTTACTCGTGCCTCCGCCGCTGCTTGTCTCTTGGGCTGGGCTACGCCTGCCGCGGCTTTGGAGTGCGATGCATTTGCCGCACTCCTCGAGGCCGAGGTTCCACAGCCGGTCATCCAGGCAATCGTGCTCGAGTCGCCGCCTTCTGATGGGTGGGCATGTCTGGACGACTCGCCGTACGCCGTTGCAGATCTGCAGATGTCTGGGGCGTTTCGAGACCTCGAGCCCACTCGGGAGCTCAGCTGGCAGGCGCGGTTCAAGCAGTGTGATGCTGGTCGGAGCCTGCGTCGGCGAGCACATCAGCTCTTCTCGGATGATGCGGACGCGCCGGACTCCACCCGTACTGTGTCGTGTCGACGGGCAGCGGCTTTGCGGGAGGCCGTTGCGGCAGATGTGGGTGTCTGAGGCTCTACATGCGACGTTTCCTGGATGATGCAGTCCAGTGAATGACGGGAGAGGTGGTGACGGCTACAGCGCCGTATCGTTCGGCGAGGTTCCGATGTCCGATGCGCAGCTTCCTGTCACCCTGGTTCCTGTACCTCCGCCTGAGGCGGAGTTTCAGGTGCGGCGCTCAGCCCGCTGGCCCGTGGATGGAGAAAAGGCGAACCGCTATCACCTGCCTCGGCAGGTCGAGACCGCGTCGCCCGTGGGCTACCGGATGCGCGTGTCTCTGACCGCCGATGAAGCGCTGCAGGCACAGCCTCTGCTGGCGCTCCAGGCGCCGACAGCATTCTCTGTCGACGCGGAACCGGTTCGGGAGGGGGAGCTGTTCGAGGAGGTGAGCCTGGGCGTGCTGTCGAGCCGCCAGTCGACCAACTTTCGGGGATACCGTCAGGTCACATTCGGGCCCAAGCACTCGGCCCAGGTTGCTGCTTTGCTCGATCGCTTGCAGGGCCGAGAGGGAGCGGTCCTTGACCATGCCACACACACCCACCTCGTGTTGGGGCAGCCCTACCGCACGCCGTTCACATTCTTGCTTACCTTCGTGGGCCACAAGTCCGGCAGCAGCCTGTTCACGGTGCCCCGTCGAGCCTATCGAAAGTGGCGACAGCATGATGTAGACATCCCCACCATCGGCTATCTCCCACATTTGCACACGGGGATTCTCGCAGATGCCATGGAGCGTGCCGCGGTGGTTGCGTCGGCTGGAAAGCGAGCGGCCAATCTCTTGATGTCGCCCTTTTCCGGTCCGGAGCTGCGCGGCTCAAACCGAAGTGTGATCCGCGAGCTCGAGGAACTGTGTCGGCTGTCTGCGGAGGATCGACGACGCGGCTGGGGTCTGCAACTGGTCGCACAGGTGGGGCAGGTGGCGGATCCGTTTGCGATCGAGCGCCCACTGGCTCGGAAGCTTGGCGCAAACCTGCTGTCGTTCCGCAGTGAGCGCATTCAGCCTGGCGTGAACATGGAGGACAAGGCGCCTGGGGGCTACCAAGTGCGGCAGGGCATGTCGGTGCCCGATGAGCTGGCCGTGATGGCGGGGCGAGCGGCGTTCAATGCTGGCGTTCGGTGGATGGGAGTGGAGCGCGAAGCGGCGAAGTCCATGATGGTGATGGAGCGGGTGGACACCCTCACGGCGGGGGGCAAGGGGCGCCTGAGGCAGATTCGAGGAGAGCTCGGGGAGATCACCGACCGTCTGGTCGACGACCTTCCCTTGTGGGCGGATCTACCCACTGGGCGGTTGTTGTCGCGTAATGCGGCGCGTGGCCGCAAGGCCTTTGCCCTTGCCGGCCAGCGCATCTACATCGGTGGCCTCGACCGGAGCGATGTGGCGCAAAAGGGAGTGGCTTGGGAGCGAGCGGTTCGCGCGGCGGGAGCAGCGGCCTCGCGGAGCGCACTCACCTGCGAGCTCTCGGGACTGATCGACTTGCCGGAGACCTGTGACCTACTCGCGGGATGCTGCCTGATGGCTGGTCCTGTCAATCAAAACGACATCGGAAAGCAGTTTTACGCGTACCCTGACCTCCTGGCAGGAGCGCATCCAGGGCGAGATCCGGTCTCGCTCCTGGTGTGGACGCTCAAGGCCAAGACCATCGCAGATCCGATTGGCAACGAAGAACAGCTGCTCAACCCTGCCCGAAAGGGCGCCCTGGTCGACCTTCGCTGCGGGCCCCACGAAGCGGCCTGTGTGGTGGACAATGAGGGGAATCACCGTGGGATGCGGAAAGAGGGTGACCGGGTCAATCAGGAGCGGGCGTTTGGGGATGTGGGGAACTTTGCGCGTGCGCCGGATGGCTCGCCGATTCCCGGAAACGAAGGCGCACCGTGGCCGGGTCGAGAGGCAAAGCTGTGGGTGTAGCTCGATGCCTGACGCTTAGGCGTATAGGAATGAATTGATATAAATTAAACCTGTAAACGACCATTCGGTGCCAGATGGAGTGGTATCTTTGGGTGCACACAGACGGGTAGGGAGCCTTCTTGGAGCCTTCAACTTCCGGTGGTCGTCGGATCATCACCCGCGCAGCGGAGCTGGATTTTGCCTTTTCCGACCTGCCCACACGCCCGCTAGAGGTTCGTGTCTTGATGGCGGATCCAACACATTTCGATGTGTTGTACGTGATCAATCCCCACATGGCCGGCAACGTGGGAAACGTAGACCGCGGACTGGCGCGTCGTCAGTGGGAGTCGGTGCGGGATGCATATGCCTCCGTGGGATTTCCCATCGAGGTGGTTGATGCGGTGGCGGGACTACCAGACCTCGTCTTCATGGCGAATCAGTCGTTTCCGGGGCAGCTTCCCAATGGGCGATGGGCTGCGATTCTGTCGTACATGCACAGTCCGGAGCGCCGGCCGGAAGTGGATGTGGTGGCGGCGTGGTACCGGGCACGAGGGGCGCACACCGTGCACTTGTCCGACCCGACTCTGCCCTTCGAAGGCATGGGAGACGTGGCCTGGGTACCGGGTCGTCGGGCTATCGTGGGAGGGTACGGATTCCGAACCCACGCCGACGCCTACCCCGAGCTGGCAACGCTCTTCGACGTCCCCGTCCTCACGCTAAAGCTGGTCGACGAGCGTTTTTATCACCTCGATACCTGCCTGCAGATCATCGACGACCGCACTGCGCTCTACGTTCCATGTGCATTCAACCAGGAAGGCATCGAGCTCCTCCAGCAAGCATTTCCGCGTCTTGTGGAGATTCCCGAAGAGGAAGCGGCGGTGGGCCTTGCCTGCAACGGGCACAGCCCAGACGGACGCCACTTCATCGTGCATCGAGGTGCCCGACGCACCGTCGCAGCCGTGCGTTCCCTCGGCCTCACGCCCATCGAGGTCGATACTGGAGAGTTCATCAAGTCTGGTGGGTCGGTGTACTGTATGAAGCTGATGGTGCCATAGCTCGGATGGCTCGGTGAGGAGTCGGTGGTCGGGAGTGCTGTAGTTCCGATCATCCAGGGCCGATGCGACTCCAGCGAATCGGAAGGTCTACCTTTGCGGCAGAGCGCATCACCGCCTCGCTGATTTGTTGCTTGGAGCGTGCGGCCCGGAGTCCACCGAGGAGCGATCCGCGAAGCTTCATCTTGGCGAATCCGTCCAGTAGCCAGAGGTGCGCCTGTCGATGTGCCGGGCTGGCCATGACAACAACCAAAACGTCGATCTCAACCCGCGTGGAGTGACCCCATGGGATGCGCCGCTCGGTGGTGAAGATGCCGATGAGGGGGGCGTGCAGCCCAGGGATGCTGGGACCCGTGAGCGCCACACCTTCGGCGAGCCCGGTGGACTGTTCCCGCTCCCGCGCGGCGAGTGACTTCTGGATGGTGGATGCGGAGATGTCGCAGTGCTTTGCCAGCTCCTGGGCGGCCTGAGCGAGGAGCTCGGGCTGGCGAAGGACCGGTAGCCGCATTCCGATTGCGGCGTGTTCGACGAGGCGCTCGAGATCGAGGAGCTCGTCGGTTTCATCCTCGTGCACCTCAAGGCGGTGGTGCACCCGGTGCCGGGGGGCCTTGACCTTCAGCACAGAGCAGCTGACGGCTTCGGCGATGCGGTGTTCTTTGGATCCGAAGAAGACGGTCCGCAGACCCTGTTCGGGTGGTGCGCCAATGACCAGGAGGTCGAAGTCACTGCTCGCTGCGGCCAGGGCTTGGATGGGATCGACGCCCCACTCGACTCGGCTGCGTGTGGGAGAGCGGCAGAGTCCGCCAAGCTGGCGATGATAGGCCTGGATCTCCGCAACAGCGGCGTCCGAAGAGCCTTCGGGCAGTACGTCCACGAACGTGATCTGGCCATCCTGCTGGGTGAGCGCCAGGCGGTCACCCACATGTGCGAGAAGCGAGTCGTAGGGGCCGGGCCGGGCGTAGATGAGAACCCGTGGGAAGTCGTCGGATGTGTCTCCGTCGAATGCACCTTGCCGGTCGAGGAAGATGGCGAGATCACATGGTGGGTGGTCGATCCACCAAGCCATCGGGTGGCGTACCAGATAGCGAAGATGCTGGCGGTCGGGCCACTCGAGCACGATCCACTCGGTGCGGTTGGACAAGGCGTGCCGCTGCAGCGCTTCCTTCGCGTTGTGGGTGACAACGTCGTGGAACTCGACGGTGATGTTGGCATCTTGTGCGAGTTCATCTGCTTCTTGTGCGAGGTGGTCTGCGTCGTCGTCTTTGCCAAGTCGAGACTTGAGCGGAGCCGCTTCGGGCACTTCTTCGTAGCGGATGACATCGAGCACACCACCGTCAACAAAGCCCGAGGCAACACGCATCAGGCGCTCGGGAGCGGGTTCTCCACCAAAAACGGGCACCACCACTCGCTCGGTGGCGTCGATTCGCTGGGCGTCGATTTCTGCGAGCTCGGTGGCACGCAGAGCACGTGTTTCGCCCATCAGGTACTGCACTGCGCTTCGGCGTTGTACGCGCTTTCGGGCGTAGGCGAAGTACCAGATCGAGCCGGTCAGAACGGCCATTCCCACGCCTGACATGGCCAGCCCGCCGAGCTGTGAAAGGAGCCAGACCCCGCCGAGGATGCCCGCCAGCTGCAACCATGGATAGAGCGGTGCGCGGAAGGTGGGCCGGTACCATTTCGGTCCGGTTTCTCGAAGTACGATGACCGTGACGTTGACCACGGCGAAGATGAAGATCTTGAACCCGGATGCGAGCTTTGCGAGCTTCGCAACCGGTAGGGCCACCACAAGCGCAACCAAGAGAATGCCCGTGAGGATGATGGCCTGCATGGGGGTGCCGAATCGGGGGCTGATCTGCTGAAACCGAGGCGGGAAGATGTTGTCGCGACTCATCGCGAATGGGAAGCGAGTGGTGGCCAGGATGCCTGCGTTGCACATCGAGATGAGTCCGACAATGGCCACCACAGCAAATACGATCTTGCCGGTGGAGCCGAAGATCGACTCTGCAGCGGTCGCCACTGGAGTGATGGTGGTCTCGAGATTTTCCGCTTCCAGGACGCCGACCATGACCCAGGACATGAGTGCATACAGGGCCATCACGGTGAACTGTGCGGCCAGCATGCCCAAGGGGATGTTGCGGTCGGGATTCTTGATTTCCTCGGCGATAGAGCAGACCTTTGTGACGCCACTATAGGAGACGAACACGAAGCCAGCGGTGGTCAGGATTCCCGCAGCGCCTTTCGGAAAGGCCGGGTTGAACCGCTCCATCACGACCTGTGGCACGCCAAAGACCGCAAAGGTGATGAGGGCGATGAGGGTGATGGCCACGATCACGACCTGGATGCCCGAGACCTTTCCAGCGCCGATGGTGTTCAGGGCGAGGAGGCCCACGAGGATGCCGAGAGCCACGGGGAGGGCCGGGGCGCTGGAGAACAGCACCAGGTAGGCTCCCAGCCCGACCAGCGCGAACGCAGTCTTCGAAGACAATGAAAACCACGTGCCGATACCGGTGATGGTACCCATCCACGGTCCCATGGCACGGTCGACATAGACATAGGTGCCGCCAGCAACCGGCATCGCCGTGGCCAGCTCTGCCTTGCTCAAGACGGCAGGCATCACAAGCAGGCCGGCCAACATGTAGGACAAGGACACCCACGGTCCGGCCATGCCTGCCGCGAGGCCGGGCAGCACGAAGATGCCGCTGCCGAGCATTGCGCCCACGGCGATGCTGAAGACGGAGAGGAAGCCCAGGTTTCGGTCGAGCTCTTTGGTGACGCCGGGAGTGCTCGAGTAGTTTGCCAATTTGGGTTCCAAGGATCTGGGGACGGCTTGTGCGAAGCAGCGCCGGAATCGACGATCTACCGCAATCGGAGCCAACGACGTACCAGATTTGGTCAAATGACCGAATTGGAGATTGTTTTCGAGGGTAGCGGGTCGGAGCCGAGATGGTGCAGGAGCCGAGGTGAACTTGGAAAATCATGCGTTGACGGACTTTTTCAAGCCAATGGCGGTGTGCTGGATCGACGGCGAGGCAGGGTCTCCCCGTCGAAGGCACTGGGATACGTCGCTTGCATGTCTGCTCGTCCTTCCCTGGTTGGTCCCGCGATTCTTGCGCTCGTGATCTCAGCGGGCTTCTCGTATTTTGCGTTGCGCTCGTCGGATTCTATGCCGGGTCCGGCCGACGACATGCCGACCTTTTCCGACTTCGAGGTGCGCTCCGGCGACACGACGGTACGGCTCTCCGACTTCAAAAACGAAGTGGTTTTGGTGTACTTTGGCTACGCGAGCTGTCCGGACATCTGCCCCACCACCTTGGCGACCGTGGGCTCGGCGTTCCAGCTGCTTGAGCCGGCACAGCTGGAGCGAACACGCGGCATTTTTGTGAGCGTCGACCCGGAGCGAGATCCGCCTGCTCATGTGCGCAAGTATGCGGCGTTCTTCCATCCTCGGATCGTGGGCGGCACTTCGGATGCAGGGTCGATCGAGGGCATCGCGGAGGACTGGGGCATTGGCTACGAGCGCTCCGAGGGCGCCAGTCAAGCGATGGGGTACACGGTCGACCACACCAGCATTGTGTTTCTGGTCGCGCCGGATGGCCGGATGAAGAAGGCGCTGCCGCACGGCACCGCGCCTGCCGCGCTGGCCGAGGCCATTGTTTCCGTACTGGGTCCGGTCGACGGCTGATCAGAGGGAGCGCACAAACGCGGTCAGTGTGGAGAGCTCCTCGTCGTTGATGCCTGCAGCCGAGTCGTGGGCGCGGATGGCGGCCCCCAGGGTGAGTGCGGAGCCATCGTGCAGGTAGGGTGCGCCGTCCCAGACGCCCAGCAGGGTGGGTGTGTCGAGTCCATCGAGGGGCTCTCCGAGTCGTGTGCCGGATGCTTCCGTGAGGGTTCCCACATCGTGCCGGATGGGACTGTCGAGCGTGGAGTCGGTGTACAGCGGAGCGGGATGACAGGCGGCGCAGCCCGACGCATCAAAAAGGGCAGCACCGCCATCGGGGGGGGCATGGGGAGAGTCGATTCCGGATGCGAGACTGGACACGTAGGCCGCGAGAGCATCGAGATCATCGCTGCGACCTGCCTTCGCGGGCCCCAAGGACTCTGCCGTGTAGTCCCAGTCTTCGTCGGTCATCAGGCCGGAGCCGCCCTGGGCGTTGCGGATGTCGTCCTCAAAGTCCTGGATCTCGTCATAATTGCCGGTCCAGTGTATTCGGCCCATCGCGGTGCCCCCGCGGTCGAGCAGCGACGTGGTGTTGCGCAGGCCTTCGCCGCGATCGGTGAAATCCCAGGTCAGGCCATCGTGGTTGCCCCCAGGATGGCAGTTGTCGCACGTGATGTATCCAGACTTCGCCATGCGGGTGTCGCGCGAGGTGTGGAAGAGGCGCTTGCCCACGAGCAGAGTGTCGCGCAGTGGCTCGTCTTCCACCACGGCGGCCGAGCCGAGCAGCGGCGGAGTGGTGGCGAGGTTGGTCACATCGTATGCATGCACGACCCGATCGAGGCTCGCCAGCACGAAGAGTGTGGTGCCATCGGGTGAGATGGACAGGCTGGTGGGCGTGTGGCCGCAGTCGAGGATGGAGCCGGACAGGTCGAGGCTGTAGGCGTCGAGGACGGAGATGGACTGGAACCCTGGATGGGCCACGTACAGACGTTCGCCCAGCGGGGAGGGGACCACGAAACCCGCACGGCCGCGGTCGTCGATGACCTTCCGGTCGTTGAGGTCTTCTTCTCCCGTATCGAGGTGGATGGCCGAGACAATGGCTCGCATGGTGGTCTCGAACGTGAGTGCCTGTCCGTCGCGGTACACCCCGCGGCTCACGTTTGCCTGGAGCGCCGGCACGTATACCCACCCGCCGTCTGGAGAAGGGATGACCGCATCCAGGAGGTTCGGGACGCCGCGGTTGGTGGTGTCGGAGTCGGGACGGGAGTCGAGGCGCAAGAGGATGTCTTCGCCATCGGTTCGGTAGATCCGGGCGGTCTCGTCAAGTGACCGCCATCGACTTACCAGGAGGTCTCCCGATGGTGTCCGGGCAACGGCTCGTGGATCGGCTCCCACGTCCGTAAACCCAAGCAGTGAACCCGAGCGGTCCACGTCTGCGACCTGCCCCAGTGCAGGCAGAACCACGGTGAAGTGGTCTCCTCCCACGACGGCTCCTGGAGCCTGGTCGGGGTCGAAGGTGTACGTGAACCGCTCCCCGCCGGTGGTCTGCTCAAGAATGACCAGGGCGTTGCGGCTGCCGACCGAGATACCCACGGTGTCGCCAGACAAGGCGATGCCGTGGATGGGACCACCGACCGGGAAGTGCTCGACTGAAAAGGTTGTGGTGTCGATGCGAGCCACAGAGTGCGCTTCCTCGACGGCCGCCCACAAGGTGCTGCCATCGGCGCTGATCTGCATCATCGCGCTCCAGTGGGCTGGAGCGTCGGCGGTGGGGCGATGGGCTGTGACCCGCACTTCGTCGGCCCGCCGAGAGCCGTCTTCGCCTGTGACCTGGAGCACAGCCGTGTAGTTTCCTGGGTTGCGGTAGGTGTGGTCTGCAGTCTCGGTCTCGGCAGTGGTCCCGTCTCCAAAGTCCCACAGAAACAACACGCCGCTGGACGCACTGCCATCGAAGGTGAGGGGGCTTCCGACGGGGCCCACAAGATCGGACCCGGCATCTGCCACCGGCGCGGCGAGCTCGACGGTGGTTGCGGTGGTGCCGGTGGTGCCGTCTGGCGCAGGATCCGGCTTAGACGAATTGGAGCATGCTGCCATCAGCATGACAAGGTGTAGGGAGCGGGTGAGCGAAGGCATGGAGGCTCCAACGTTCCAAGACCACAGTCTGCCTCGATTCGAGCGAGCCTGCACGCCGGAATGACGGGCTTGGCAGGCCGGGGCTGAACCCGCATCCTGATCATCCCGCCGGTATCCGCCCCCGGCCGCGCTTCATGGACCGGACCCTGTGGTGTAGCATCCCGCCTCGACCCCACTTCTCCTCTCTTCCGTGAAGCTTCCATGGCGCTCTTTCAGCCTGCCCCGACCTCTCAAGCCGAGGTTGACGCCTCTCGCCCCCTCGACATCGGCCCCGAGCAAGTCCTCGAGATGGATGAGGCCACCTGGTATGCCAAGGTGTACCGCGGCGATGATGTGCCCCAGTTGACCGTCCGAGCGGTCTTGATGGGGTCGGCGCTTGGCTTCTTGCTGGCCTTTACCAATCTCTACATCGGCTTGAAGACGGGATGGGGACTGGGTGTGGCCATCACCGCGTGCATCCTCTCCTACGCCATCTGGACCGGGATGTTGAAGGTGGGGGTCGCCAAGACCCCCATGACCATTCTCGAAAACAATTGCATGCAGTCCACGGCATCCTCCGCTGGGTACGCCACGGGCGGCACCATGGTCTCGGCCATCGCCGCTCTGCTCATGCTCTCGGCCACGCCAGAAAATCCGGGCGGCGAGCACCTTCCTGTGTCGATTCTCGTTGCATGGACCCTCTTCCTTGCCATCTTGGGCACGGTGATTGCGATTCCGATGAAGCGGAACCTGATCAACCACGAGCGGCTGCGATTCCCGTCTGGCGTCGCGGCGGCCACCACTTTGCAGTCGCTGTACTCCGAAGGGAAGGCGGCGATTGCCAAGGCAAAGATGTTGATGGTCAGTGCGCTCATTGGTGGTGTGTTTCCGCCGCTCATGGAGGCACCGCTGCGCATGAATGCTGCCGGTGAGCAGGTGCCACTGCTGCCGAGCACCACGTCGATGTTTGACTGGCTTCCTGCTCGGGGCAGTCACGTCACCGAGTCGGGGGTCACTGAGGCCTGGAAGCCATCCGACTGGACCATGGTGATGGACAACAATCCTGTGATGATCGCTGCGGGCGCCATTGTGGGGATGCGGGTGAGCACCTGGATGCTGTTTGGTGCCCTCCTGCTCGTATACGTGGTGGGACCGGTTGGCTGGGAGGCGGAGTGGGTCAACGCGGCTGGCGATAGCGTTCGGGCCACCACAAAGCCGTGGAAGGCGTGGAAGGAGATCGGACTCTGGCTCGGCGTGCCCATTCTCGTGTCGAGCGGCCTGCTTTCTTTTGCCATCCAGTGGCGCACGATTGTGCGTGCGCTCAAGGGCCTCACCGGTGGAGGTGGCGCGTCGGGACAGCCGCACGAAGCGCAAGCCGCGAAGGTCGAAGTCCCGATGAGTTGGTTTGTCTCCGGCGGCCTCGTGTCGGGGGCTGGGGTGATCGCTGTGGCGGCACTCTACTTTGATGTTCCGATCATCTACGGTGTGCTCGCGGTAGCCATGACCTTTTTGCTCTCGCTGGTTGCTTGTCGGGCCACGGGTGAGTCCGACATCACGCCGGTCGGAGCCATGGGCAAGTTGATGCAGCTCACCTACGGTGTGCTCATTCCCCAGTCCACCACAGCCAATCTCATGACGGCCAGCATCACAGCGTCGGCTGCCGGGTCGGCTGCCGACCTCCTCAACGATCTGAAGAGTGGCTACCTGCTCGGTGCCGACCCGCGCAGGCAGTTCCTGGCCCAGTTCATGGGCATCTTTGCAGGAACGCTTGCCACGGTCTCCGGATTCTATCTATTGGTGCCCGACGCAACCAAGCTCAACGGAATTGAGGGACAGGCGCCCGAGTTTCCGGCACCCGCCGCTCAGGCATGGGCGGCTGTGGCTGAACTGTTTCGGATGGGCATCGAGAATATGCACCCGATGCATCAGCAGGCCATCGTGTTGGGACTGCTGCTCGGTGTGGCGATCACGCTGCTGGAAATGGCGGCCCCGAAGAATATCCAGAAGTATCTGCCCAGTGGAACCGCACTGGGCCTGGGGCTCATTCTGCCGTTTCAGTACCCATTGTCGATGTTTATCGGGGCGGTGATCGCAGCCATTCTCACGAACCGGCGCCCTCAGCTTGCCAAGGATTCCATCGTGCCCGTGAGCTCGGGCATCATCGCTGGGGTCAGCATCATGGGCGTGGTGGTGGCCTTCGTGAACAACCTTGTCTTGGCCGGCGGGTAGTGATCCGCGGCCCCAGACAGCGGATGGCTTCTCGGATACGCGGAACAGAATGACGCCTGAACTTGTGCCCAGCGCTGTTCCCCATTCCCGTGAACGGTGGCTCGTGGCGGCGTTGGCTGTCGTGGTCGCCGGTGGATTGTTCTGGCCGATGCCACTGCACCTGACCGATGCGCTCGTGACCAGTCCCACTGGCGAAGGGCCAGAGCATGTGTGGCGATGGTGGGTGGGAGCGCAGGTGGGGCGGCCTTGGGGGGGCGACTTTGGTGGCTTGAACCACCCCGAGGGCCTCTCGGTGCATGTGATCGACCCGCTCAACGGACTGATGGCCCGTGCGCTGGGGTGGTGGTGGGGGGGGCCTGCAGCAGGACACGCGGTCGTGCAGGTAGCAGGCATCGTGGTCAGTGCGCTTGCGGGCCACCTGCTGGCCGATGAGACTGGCGCCGATCGGGCGGGCCGTATCCTTGGAGCCGCTGCCGGCATGGCCATTCCCACGGTCGTGGGTGCGGGAATCGATGGCATTACGGAAGGACTGGGGCTGGGTTGGGTAGGGCTCCAGCTCGGGTACTTGCTTCGCCTTGTGCGTACCCGGTGTGCGCGCGATGTGGTGATGTCCGGGCTGACGCTGGGCGCCGCAGCGTGGTCGGGTCCGTATACGCTGGTGTTTTCTGCGATGATCGACGTGGTGGTGGTGGTGGCTGTGGCTCGCCGCACTTGGCTGCCGCTGTTGTCTTCTGCGTTCAGTGCGGTGCTGGCAACGCCGATCATCTGGTCGGCCTTCACGCTCGTGGATCAGGCGCCGGGTGGTGCGGGCCGAAGCGCCATGGAGCGACCACCGGTTGTGGACGCGTGGCGGGGCGCATGGCGGGAAGGAGCCGACCTTGTGGATCTCTTCGTACCCTCCTGGATCACTGGAGAGTGCGCGAGTGCACCCACCACCGGCTACCTCGGTCTCTTCTGGTTGCTTGTCGTGGGCTGGGGTGCGGTGAGGGCGCTGAAGATGGAGCGCTTCGGAACGGTGCTGCCATGGCTGCTCGGCGCTGTGGTGTTTGCGGTGCTGGCACTGGGACCCTTTGTTGTGGTGGGGGGAGAGGTGGCCACACTGGGCAGCGCCGAGCTTTGGGCTCCAGCCGCATTCCTGGAGTCCGTTCCGATCCTCGGTCGGCTGTCTCGTTGGTACCGCGCGGCCGCGGTCGCTGTGCTGCTCTCCATCCCGGTCGCGGGCCATGTGGTGCGTGGACGATCATCGCTGCTGGCGGCTATATTGGGCATCTTGGTGATGATGGATGCTCGCGTGGGCAGTCCCGCGCCGTTCCCGGCACCTGTGGTTTCCATCGACACCACCGATGCGAGGGGATGGTCGGGTGCGGTTGCCGAGCTGCCTCCAGTGCATCCTCTGGGCCAGCAAGGTGTGGTTGCCGACCGCAACCTGCTCTTTCAAACGCAGCACGGTCATGCAAGCTCTGGCACCATCGAAGCCCGTTCCGGCGCCGCGAGTCACCATGCAGGCATCCTGGTACTGGAGCGTGTGCTGAGGCTCGAGCCCGCCGACAGCGATGCCTTGGTCGAAAGTGCTCGCCGTCAATTGGTGGCCGACGGGTTCCGCACGCTCCTCCTATACAGCGACCTGCTACCCGAAGGCGCCGTACCGGCCTTGTCTGACCGGCTCGGGCCTGGCGAGGAAGTCTCAACAGGAATCTGGATGGTGCGTCTGGACGCTGTGACCGAGTAGGGCGCTACTTGTTGGTCCAGGAGCCATCCTCGCAGTACCAGATGGTCTCGCCTTCGTAGCACCAGGCGCCGGTTTCCCAGGTGCCTTCGCAAGGCTCATCGGGGTCGAAGTCACTCGGGCACTCGTCGATGTCCCAGTCGCCGTCATCGCCGTCTTCTTTGCCCTCGTCGCCTTCTTCCTTGTCTTCGTCGCCTTCTTCTTTGTCTTCACCCACAGCTGTTTGTACTCGTCAAAGGTCACCTGACGGCCATCGTGCGAGAATGCGGATGATCGGGAGGGACGATGTGCACGTGTGATGGCGCATGCGCATCACAATCGCCGTATGCAGGAGGTTGATCCGACGTATGCCATCCAGCGGTACGCCAGCTACTATGGCATGACGATTGAGACGCCGCCAGCAGCGGTGCCTGCACTCTTGGCGGCTCAGGGTCAGGTGGTGCTGGACGAAGATGA
>CAJWOS010000116.1 GCA_913044235.1 uncultured Pseudomonadota bacterium | reverse complement strand
CACACCCATACATCGGCGCGGTGTCGATGGCTGTGATGCCCGCGTCGATACCGGCCTTGATGGCGTCGATGGCGCTCTCATCGTCTGCGCCGCCCCACCACCATCCACCGATGGCCCAAGCGCCAAAAACCACAGCGGGAATGTCCATCCCATCGGTACCCAACCCACGTTGCTGCATGTGTGCGTCTCCTGCTCGAACCCCGATGGCCGCGCTACTCTGCGCTGTCCGCGGAATATTCCGCAACCTTCTGTGTCACCAGGTTCACCGAGCGTCCTTGGTAGCCACCAATGCGCCAGGCACCGACCTTCGGCGGCTCGTCTCCCTCGGCCACGAGCAACACCAGACCGGCTTGAGAGGCCATCTGCGGCGATCGCATCCGCGTACCATCAGCTGCCGTGTACACGAGTCCAGCACCGTCCAGGTGCGACCACCACTGCCGACCGACCATGCTGCCCGTCTGGGTGTCCCACACCGTGACGCCCCCCACACCGCCCTTGAGCGATGGATGCACATTGGCGCCCCCTCCACTGGACCGCATGGTGACCACACCTTCGGTGGTGATCCGGACCACCCCCTTCTCGGCGTTGAGCTCGGGGGTGTGCTCCATCCGGGAGACCGCATCGCGTCGCCCAATGGGCTGGGTGAACAGCGCGCCTTTCTCTACCCAGGGCTCCGACCACGCACTGGTCGACGGCAACACGATCTGAAAGCCCACAAAAACGCGCTGGAGGAGCAGCCGAAGGTCCTGCTGCACCCGGCGGTCGCGTTCGGTGGCATCCGGCAGGCCTTCAATGTCGAACGACACCATGGTGCCGCTGTCCTTGAAGGTCATCTGTGCCCACAGGCCCTCGTGGATCGACTCAAGCTGCGTGAGCGTGGGCTCCGCCTGGTGCAGGTCTTGCCGCATCGGCGTGAGACGGAGCGCGAAATCTTCCAGGTCGCAGCGCACATCTTGCTGGCGCCCGAGCTTCTTGTTCGATGCCGTGCAATCCGCCACCACCGCCACTTCGTATCGAGAAAACCGGGTGATGTGGTTTCGCGGGGCGTACAGCGGAAGGATGTTCGGCACGATGCCGTGACTCTCCAGGTAATAGCGACGGGACTCGCCCTCGGGCCAGCTCCACGTGGGGCGCTCAGCCGCCTGGGCCATTGTGGAGAGGAACGCGAACAGCGTGGCATTGAGCATGACAACTCCGGGGACGCACAGGACCCACCGTAGCCGATGAATCTACGCGACCAAACCGATCCCGCTGATTTCCTAGTCAGGGAACGAACCACAGCCGCAGGCCGTTTTGTGGGGACAGCAATCCCACCACTCCCGCCGCGCTTCGGTCAGCGCGTGCCCCACTGCTGCAGAAAGCGCTCGATTTCTTCCCGCTCCAGCAAGCCGAGCGACAGCTGGATGCAGCTGTTGCAGACGTTGACCCCATTGTAGTGGTAAAGGCCCGCAGACTCGAAGTGGGTCCGGCCACACAGTCCGCATCCGGCGTCGTCGGGCGCTCCAAGCGTGGCCCGATGGCTCGTGATGTGCACCACACAGCGATCACAAACCACCACGTTGCCACCGGCAATCAGGTGCGTGACATCGCCATGGGAGCGACCACAGGTGGTGCAGTTGGTCTCGCTATCGCCAGAGACCTTCCGAGGTGAAAGCGGCTCCGCGGGTGGCGTTACGGCATCGAGCAAGCGCTGAACCAGTGCGCCTTCACCCTGTTGCTCGGCCCGTACCTGCAGGCGACCCGCGGCTTCGGGGTCACCGCTCATCACCAGCGCAGCCCACGCCGCAGTGGCAAGCTCCGGGTCTGCGGCATCGGCCCACCGACGAAGCAGCTCCACGGAAGACGGCGTGCGTCGCTGGCCAATGGACAGCAGCAGCAGGGCCTGATGGGCCCGCGCCCGGTCACGCTCGGTCTTCAGGTTTTCTCGGTGCGCCTGCACATCGTGCGCGGGCGGGTGCCGGTCTACCGCTGCTCTCTTGAGGTCGGCCTCTTCAAGCCGAAGCCCTGAGACGAGGTTCGGCTCAGGGATGGCAGTCGCGGTAGCGAGAGCCAATCCTCCCAGACCGGGGCCGTACAGCTCGTTGGACCGCTGAAGACGACCGCTCGCTACGTTGGCTACCGTGCCCACCGCAAGCTCGGTGGCGGCCTCCCAGAGCAGGAACCGCAGCCCTTCATCCTGGGTGTGCGCGATGGCACCCAACACGGCTGGGACCATTTCATCACCGACCTGACGAATCTCGTCGAGCACCACATGCACGCGCTCACGAGTGACCGCCTTGGGATCGGCAGTGCCGCCCGGTGCGAGCCGGTCGTGGTTGGCCACCTCGGCCTGCAGTGCCTGCTGAATCCACCGAGTATCGCCGCTCAGACGCCGCGCACGGACCATCTCGGCATAGCTGGCCATGTGGTCCGGTCGCTCTTTCAGCGCTTCCCGAAACACCTTCATGGCTTCGTTGGGAATGCCTTCTTCCATCAGAGCGCATCCCAGCGCGTAGCGGGCCTCGACGTTGTCGGGGTCGGCCATCAGAGCCTGGTGGCAGGTCTCTCGAGCCCGTCCGTACTCTTCCAGATGGAACCAGCACAAGGCAACCTTCGCCAAAACGTCGGCGTTGTCGGGATGCTTTCGCAGGTACTGCCGCAGGTGCTGGATGGCGTTGTTGTACTTGCCGAGCTGAAAAGAGACCTCGCCCAAGTGAAGATGGGCCGATGCACGGTACCTCTCATGCTGCTTGAGTCGACCGAAGAAGCGCTCCGCTTCCCGATGGCGACCAGTCTGCATGCACACGATGCCCAAGTCGCGAATCACCTCGGGGGTGCGCTCCGTAGAAGGCTCCCGCTGGAGCGTCTGGACCAGATGGTATTGCGCCCGCTCCACCAGCCGAGGTGGATGGCCTTCCTGGCGCGCCAGCGACATGAGCGCGCGACCGAGCTCGAGGTGGGTCTCCCAAGCATCGGGAGCCAACCGGCAGGCGGTCTCGAGCTGCCGAACCGCTTGCCCATGCTCTCCTCGGAGACCTTCCATCTTGCCCATGGCCAGGCGCAAGAGTGGAATCTCTCCATCCACCCGAACCGCCTGATCGAGATACCGCGCCGCCGCCCGGGGCCGATCCATTCCACACAGGGCCAGCGCCGCAACGATCAGAGCATGCACATTGGCAGGGTCGTCGGTGAGCGCACGGCGAACGTGCGCCAGCGCGTCGTTGCAGATTCGCTCTCCGCCCCCATGGTACAAGCCGCGGGAGACCATGGCCCCTGCAAGCTCGATCCGTGCGGCCGGATCATCGGGCGTGGAGTCCACCCGCTCCTGCAACCGAGAGATGGTCCAGTCGAGCTTCTGGTGGGGAAACAGACTCTGGGCAGCTCGGCTCATGGAGATCTCGTGGCGGTATGCACGGGAGAGTAGGGTCACTTGGGCGACGGTAACCGAAACGAGACGACGGCGCTGTGGAAGCCTGCACGCAGGAGCCGTTTTCGCCCGAAATCAGCGCAAAATGGGGCGAAAGCAATCCAGGAACGAACGCCCATCTCCGCTCCGGATGCCCGCGGAAATCGTGCAGGCTCTCAAAAAAACCTCCAGCCGTTCACCGCCAGTGCGATGGCAGGTCGACGGCGCCGTCGGCTTGGTGCCCACGGCCCTAGAAACGACCCTCGGAGGTTCCATGCGCTCGATCGCGCTCATTCTGCCCATGTCTGTTGTCTTCCTCGCCACTGGCTGCGGAAACGACGCCAAGAATCAAGATTCCAATGGCAGCAACAGCGAAGAAGAAGTCTACACGCCCGCTGCACCCAACGCGGTGCCCCAGGCCTCGTTTACCAGCCACCGTGCCGGTGACACCGAGCGGGAAGGGTATGCCTTCATCGTGGAAGGAACCGTCTTCGACGCAGACAACGCACCCGGTGAGCTCGACGTCTTCATCACTGCCGACGGCGAAGACGTCTGTTCCGACCTCGCAGTCGACGAAGATGGCAAGGTCTCCTGCGAGATCATGCCGAGCGAAGGCATGCTCAACCTGCAGCTCCGGGTCGTGGACCCTGAGGGCGATGCCGCTGATGCGACCGTGTCCATCACGGTGAACCCGACCGACGCACCGGTCGCAGCCATCGACCTTCCCTCCGACGGCAACAACCAGTACTACACCGACATTGCCATCAACATCGCCGGATCGATCGGCGACACCGAGACCGCCGTGGCGGACCTTGAGTACTCCCTTGAGAGCGACATCGACGCCGACCTCGACTTCGGCATCGAAATCGACGCCGACGGCAACCTCACCGGCAGCGCCATGCTGTCCGAAGGCATCCATACCCTCACCCTCAAGGTCATCGACGAGACCGGCAAGGTCGGTCAGGACAGCGTGCAGTTCGAAGTGGGCCCCGAAAACCAGAACCCCATCTGCACCATCGTGGGTCCGACGGAAGGGACCTCCACCATCTCCGGTGAGGTCACCAACCTCGATGCCGATGTGAGCGACCCCGACATCGGCCCCGACCGGGTGCAAGTCCGCTGGGAAAGCGACATCGATGGTGTGCTGTCAGAAGGACTCGCCAGTGACGCCAGCGTCACCGACTTCGACGTAGAGCTCACCGACGGCCTGCACAACCTCACCGTCACCGCAGTGGACGAGACCGGTGCCACCTGCGCCGCCTCCGTTTCTCACGTTGTCGGCTCCGCCCCGATGGTGGCATTCAACAGCCCGGCCGACGGCGACATCATCAACGAAGGCAGCGACATCGTCTTCTCCGTGACCGTGGGCGATGCAGAAACCGCCGCCGAGGCGCTCTCCATCGTCTGGACCGATGCTTCAGGCGAGGTGCTCTCCAACGACCCTGCAGACTCGTCTGGTCTCGCCACCTTTACCGCAACCGACTTCGAGCCCGGAGCACATACGGTCACCATCACCGCGACCGACGCCGATGGCTTCACCCAGAGCGCATCCATCGCAATCACCGTCAACGCGGCCCCCTCCGCCCCGGTGGTCTCGCTGTCCCCGGTCGGCCCCACCACCTCGGCTGACCTCCAGGCCATCATCGACGTCGACTCGGTCGATCCCGAAGGCGGCGCAGTCTCCTACACCTACGAGTGGTCAGTCGACGGCGTCGTCTCGTCGGCGAGCACCTCCGACATCCTCCCCGGCAGCGCCACCCAGCGCGGTGAGAACTGGTCGGTCAACGTCGTCCCGAGCGACGGCATGATGGCCGGCGCAGGCGGCGCGGCCAACGTCACGATCGCCAACGAAGCACCCGTTGCTTCCGCCGTGGCCATCAATCCCGACCCCGCATCCGTGGGGGACGACCTAACCTGCAACCCGACCGGCGCCGATGCCGACGGCGACAGCCTCAGCTGGAGCTACGGCTGGACGGTCGATGGTGCGGACGCCGGTGAAGCATCCAACACCCTCGCAAGCGGTGCATTCACGAAGGGGCAGGAGGTCATCTGCACCGCCACTCCCAACGACGGCTTCGAAGACGGCGCCCCCGTGGCGTCTGCTGCCAGCTCCATCGGCAACTCGGCTCCGAGCATCGACTCGGTAGCCATCACGCCCAACCCGGCCACGTCGTCCAATGTCCTCACTTGTGACGTGAGCGCATCCGACGCCGATGGCGACTCCCTCTCCTATTCGTACGCCTGGCAGGTGGACGGAGCCGACGCCGGCGTGTCGACCTCCACACTGAACACGGCGTCCTTCTCCCGCAACAGCGTGGTGTCCTGCACGGTGTCGGTCTCCGACGACGGTGTGGCGTTCGTGAGCGACACCTCGATCGCCATCACCATCCTCAACAGCGCACCCGACATGGACTCCGTGAGCATCAGCCCCGCGGCGCCCACGGTCGCAGACGACCTGACCTGCATCGGCTCCGGTTCCGACAACGATGGCGACAGCATCACCTACAGCTACGCATGGACCGTCAACGGTGTCGCGTCCGGATCCACGGCCACCCTGGCTTCCGGCTCATTCGCGAAGGGCGACATTATCGCCTGCGAGGTCCTCGGCAACGATGGCTTCGAAGACGGTGGTGCCCTGCAGTCCGACGAGCTCGTCATCACCAACAGTTCGCCGCAGGTCGACACGATCACAGTGCTGCCTGGCATCGCTCGCGTCTCCGACGACCTCGAGTGCGATGTGTCCATCTCGGATGCCGACGGTGACAGCTACACCACGGTCTTCAACTGGAAGGTGAACGGCGCCGACATGGGCATCACCGGCAGCACCCTGGTCGCCGGTAGCTTCAACAAGAGCGACGTGGTCACCTGCGAAGTCGAAGCCACGGACGGCGACGACAGCAGCGGCTTCGTGGTGAGCGCCGACAACACGATCGCCAACACCAAGCCCACGGTGTCGTCGGTCGCCCTGTCGCCTGCCGCCCCGAGCACCGACGACGACCTCACCTGCAACGCGGTTGGCGCCGATGCCGACGGAGACGCTGTGAGCTTCAGCTACGAGTGGACCATCGACGGCGTCGTCGCCGCCGAGACCGGCAACGTGCTGTCGAGCGCCGACTTCTCCAAGGGGCAGAGCATCACCTGCAAGGTCACACCCAATGATGGAGACGAAGACGGCTCCTGGATCATCTCCGGCGCCAAGACCGTCGTGAACTCGGTCCCCGAGATCACCAGCATCGCCATCAACCCGACCGCGCCCAACGCCGGTGAGAACCTCACCTGCACCGTGGCCGGCACCGACGCCGACGGGGACAGCGTCAGCTACACCTACAGCTGGCAGAAGAACGGAGCACCTGCGGGCGTCACCACACAGACCCTGTCGTCTGTGTCGTCCGCACGAGGAGACATCTTCACCTGTACCGCCATCCCGGATGACGGTGCAGATGCGGGCCTCGATGCCACCAGCGCCTCGGTCACCATCGTGAATGAAGCACCGGTGGTCGACTCGGTGACCCTGTCCACGGCCAGTCCCTTCACCAACGACACCCTCACCGCCAACGCGATGGTGTCGGATGGCGACGGCGACAGCACCACGCTCAGCTACGAGTGGTACGTCGACAGCGCCATGGTGCAGTCCGGCGCAGACAACACCCTGTCGGGTGCCGTCAGCTTCGACAAGGGCCAGAGCGTCCACGTCATCGCCAAGGCCAACGATGGCAGCGACGACAGCGCAGCTGTCCAGTCCAACACGGCCACCGTCGCCAACACGCCGCCCACCGCTCCGGTGGTGCTCGTGGACCCCGAGGGGGCAGTGACCGACGACGACCTGGTGTGCATCATCGACACCCCCAGCGCAGATGCCGATGGTGACGCCATCAACTACGCCATCTCCTGGGAGCGCGACGGTGCAGAGTGGAGCGGTGCCGTCTCCGACGGTGCCAACGTCGGCGACACCATCGACAGCGCCGACACCAGCGACGGGGAAGAGTGGGTATGTACCGCACTGCCCAACGACGGTGACGACGATGGTGCCTCCGCAACCGACGACGAGACCGTGCTGCCGAGCCAGGTCACCTTCGACATCCTCGATGCCGACCTGCTCAACCAGCTCAGCTGCGACCCCTCCTCCGACGACCGCACCTCGGACGGCATGGCGGAGTGGGGCTTCACCTGGGACGACACCAGCGGCCGCACACCCTCGGCCATGACCGTCGACTTCGGCATCGGTCTCGCCTGCGCCACCGGTACCTTCGACGTGTCGCTGAACGGAATGGTGGTCGACAGCATCACCGTGAATGCCATGACCTGCGCCTGCACCACCAGCGCCGGCAGCGAGACCCTCTACACCTTCAACCCCGCCGACCTGAGCGCCTACGACCCCACCGGTCAGAACGAGCTCACCATCGACGCGGGCCTGTGGGCCGGTCTCTACCCTGACGGCTCCGGCAACTACGCCTCGGTGGTCATCGACTACTGAGCCGATCGGAGCGGGGGCTCGCTCCCGAGTCTTCCGTGCCCACCGACAGCGATGTCGGTGGGCTTCGTGCTTTTGGACCGCAGACTACTCGGCGTAGCTCGCAAGCCGTGACGCGCTGAACGGGAAGTTGTCGAGGTTGGCGATGGTCATGTCGCGGTTGAGGATCGGGAGGGTGGGGTAGCCACCCTGCACGCTGTCACCGAGGGTTCCGGGACCGGCCAACAAGGGATGCGTGACGCCATACTCCGAAGCCCATCGAAGGAGTGCACGGGCATCGGGCGCGTCGCTTGCATTGTCCTGCATCATCACGTCCACCACCACCACGCCAGCATCTGCGAGCGTGCGCGATGCAGCTTCAAGGTCGGGCGCTTCGGCCTGACAAGGGCCACACCACTCCGCGAAGAGCACGATCTGCACCACGTTGCCATAGAACTGGTAGAGCTCGACCTGATCGCCGTGCTGGTCGATCAACGTGAAGTTCGGCATGACATCGCCCTGGCGACGACCGGTGCCTTCGAGGTCGGCAGGCACCTCGGAGACCAAGGCATGCGGCCAGTCGTTTTCGGGTCCGTACTCCGCAGCATCTTCCCCTTCGCCTTCGCTTTCGCCTTCGCCTGCACCCGCGCCCGCAGCGCCCGCGCTCTCCACCCCGTCGGTGCCTGTCGACGCCGTCGTCCCGATGCCAAATGGCCGGTCATCGGGGGGAGCGCATCCCACTGCGAGCAGCACTGCGAGGCCGTGGCAGCGGGACATGGACTCTCCCGGTGTTTGAGCGAGGGTGGTTTGAGCGAAGGTGGTCTGAGCGAAGGTGGATCGAGACCGACTCCTCGAGCGTGAGGGTGCAGGAAGCGTTCTCGACTCGCTGTCATCGTCCCGTAAAGACACCCTTCACACAATCACGGATGATCCGAAGACCCCGATTCCAGTGATGTTTCGAAAAATCACACTGCATCAGCCCGAGCGCTGTTTTGTGCGCGCCACAGCCGCCGGCAGATCATCAAATGTCGCTGACCCTGTGCATTGGGGGGGCTGATTTCGATCCGAAACGGGTGTGTACGAGTGAGGCCCACCCGTGCGTGCACCCTGCGGCCTCGAACCATTCTTTTTCGGACTTTTTATGTCCTCCATCGAGGAAGCAGACCCGTGAAGCTGATGGTGTCCCGCCACGGCCGCGATGTTTCCCCCGAAAGGAGCGCCCAATTCCAGAATCCCCGAAGCCTGTCGTTGTTCACAAGTCGGTCCAACAGCAAATCCATCGCCTGAGGCGCCTGTTTCTCGACCGCGCCTTGGGCGCGGTTTCCCTGCATGAAGCCTCCGCACAGGGTCGACGCCTCCGCTACGGCAGTCGCACAGCCTTCCATGTGACCCCAATCGCTGAGGTCCTGCTCGACACAGACGGCAAAGTCGTCGAGGCCAGTTGTGCGATTTGTTCCCGCATGTACGCATATGCAAGCTGGCCTCACGGCTGCGTCCATACAGCCGGTCTGGTGGCACGCGCCATGGATCAGTCTCTTCCCACGAGCGACATTCATGAGCATCACCCGCTTCTCGGCCGAACGGCCGCCCAGCTCCGGGATCGCCTGCGTCGTGGTCACAGTCCAGATCTGTGGGGCCTTCCCGCCCACATGCTCTGCCGCCGCTTCGACGCCCGCTCGTTTCCCACCGGACGAACGGTGGGAGAAGTCCTCGAAGCCGAGGTCCGCCCTCACGACTGGACCGTCCTGCAGCGGCATGCGCTCGCCGAAACCGTCGAGCTTGAGATCCAGGCTCGAAAGCAAGCCCGTCAAGCCGCCGACTGGCGTACGATTCGGCCAGAAGCCCCCCTTCAAGCTGCATTTTTCGATGCGGTGCAGGCCGAGCTCGCCCGTCGCGCACCCCACGCGGTTGGTCACCATCCACCCGACCAACGCCACGGCGGACAGCTCTCGATCGCCGCGAGTCCCCTCCGCATCCAGTGGGTGTCCAACAGCCGGCACTGCATCACCACCGACCGCACCGTGCGACACGTGTTTACGTATGATGCCAGTGGCGTGCACCTCCACACCATCGATGGGACACCGATTGACGACCGCTGTCCCTACGCTGTTGACCTGCTGCACCTGAGCCTCGACTACCTCGCCGAGCGATACACCAAGGTCGGACATGAGCGCCTGGTGCAGGCCCTGGCCGTGCCGCCATGGCAGCAAAACCTTCAGCAGCTGGATCGGCTGCTCGATGCACTGGGCGTTGAACCCACCCCCGCCAACACGGAGGCTGCACCGCAAGGCAACGGGAAAGGAGAGCAGCTCGGCTGGCAGATCTTCCGCCGCGACCGGCGCAGCTGGGCCATCCGCCCGGTCTGGACCCGTCCCTATGTGCGACGCACCGGCCTGAAGGTAAATGAAGTCCACCACGACGATCTCGATGCTCGCACCGAGCGCTTCAGTCGGCAGGACCGCGCCATTCTTCAGCAAGCAAGGTCGGTCTGGAGCCTTCGCCAGTGCACCGATCCCGAAGTGTTTCGGGCCGCGGTCGGACATCCCCGCCTCATCGATGAAGATCGCGAGTTCTTTTCCTTTCGCACAGGCGAGATCGGACTTCACCTCCAACCCGGTGAAGACGGCGCTCTCCTGTTGTCCTTTGTCGATTCCAGCACCCGTCGACCACTGCCATCCGCACTGGTCTCCACGCTGATGGATGATCTCGGCGACGGCTTGATCTGCTTCGACCACACCACGAAGCCTCCCACCTTCTTCGGCTTCACCACCGCGAGCGCTCAGCTTGTGTCCACGCTCGCACACCGCAGCACCATCCTCCCGGCTCCGGCTCGTGCGGAGCTGCTTCGACGGGTGCCTGCGCTCCGCCACATCCTCCCCATCACCCTGCATCCCACTCTCGCCGGCTCGTCTCGTCCAGCCGACCTGATGCCCGTCCTGCGCCTTGCACCCCTCGCCGCGGGCCCTATCGAGGTGCAGGTGCGCATTCGGCCCCTGCCTGGCGGCCCCCTCGTCGCACCGGGAGAAGGGCCGGAATCGCTAGAGTCTGTTGTCGACGAAGAGCGGGTCTACACCACTCGAGATCTCCCAGAGGAACTCGATTCCGTGCGCGAGACCCTCGGTTCAGATGCCGATCTGATCGCAGATGGTGCCGATGTACACCTCCCCTTGAACGATGCAACACTCACACGACTGCATCGACTGCAGACCCGCGCTGCAGCCGGTGAGCTCCACCTCGAGTGGACCCGCGATGCCCTGCGGGTGGCCCGAAGCGCACAGACTCGCGACCTCCAGATCTCCGTCGGCGGAGGCAGAGACTGGCTGGGCCTGGGCGGAGAGCTCCAGGTCGGCGGCATCAGCCTCGAGCTCCAGCGGGTCATGGAAGCGGTCCGCAGCGGCCGTCGCTTCGTCCAGGTCGACGGCAAGACCTGGGTGGGTCTGTCCGATCACCTCCGAGACCGCATGGCCCGGCTCGCCGCCCGTGTGCGCACCGACAAGCGCGGCCGCAGCACCATCGCGCCCATGTCGGGAGAAGTGCTCGAGGCCCTCGCCGACGATGGAGCGGTCGTCGACGTTCCTGAGTCGCTGCACGTGGAAGCAGACCGAATTCGCGAAGCCCGCGCTCGCTCCTTTGCACTGCCCAAACCGCTGCAGGCCACCCTCCGTCCCTACCAAGCCGAAGGGCTCCAATGGCTCCAGCGCCTTGCTCACTGGTCGCCTGGTGCCTGTCTCGCCGACGACATGGGACTCGGAAAGACCCTTCAGGCGCTCGGACTGCTGCTGCACCGAAGTGCTGATGGCCCCGCCCTGGTGGTGGCGCCCACTTCGCTGGCCAGCAACTGGAAGGCCGAGGCCGCACGGTTCGCCCCTTCCCTGACCTTCCATGACTACCGCGGGCCCAAACGCGCCGAGCGGCTGCAGTCGCTCTCCCCGCACACCGTCCTGGTCACCAGCTACGACATCATGCGCCGCGATGCAAAGAAGCTGGTCAAGGCCAGCTTTCACACGGTGGTTTACGACGAGGCCCAGGCACTCAAGAACGCCACAAGCCAGACCGCCCGCGCCGCCGCCACACTCCGCGGCCGCTTCTGCCTTGCACTCAGCGGCACGCCCGTCGAGAACCGCTCCACCGAGCTCTGGAGTCTGTTCCGGGTGCTGGTTCCCGGTCTTCTCGGCAGTCACGACTGGTTCCGCACCGAAATCGCACAGCCCGCCGACTCCGGCAGTGCCCAAGCTCGCACGCGCTTGTCGGCCTTGGTGGCACCCTTCCTGCTTCGACGCACAAAACAGCAGGTCGCCAAGGAGCTTCCGGACCGCACCGAAGTGATTCGCCGCGTCACCTTGAGCCGGAGCGAGCGCCGGCTCTACGATGCCGCTCGACTCGCAGGCCTTCAGCTTCGACAAGAAGACCCTCGTAAAGCACGCTTCGCGGTCCTCAAAGCGCTCACTCGGCTGCGCCAGCTCGCCTGCGATCCCCGCCTCGTGGATCCCCGCTCCCGAGTGACGAGCAGCAAGCTGGCTGCGCTCCTCGAGCTGGTCGACGGTATCGTCCACCAGGGTGCGCAAGTGCTCGTGTTCAGCCAGTGGACCGGACTGCTCGATCGGGTGGAGCACACCCTGGCCGCACACCGATGCATCCGCCTCGACGGAAGCACGCCCCAGAAGAAGCGCGCCGGACTCGTGGAGCGCTTTCAGGAAGGGCGGGCAGATGTATTTCTGATCTCCCGGCAGGCGGGCGGCACCGGCCTCAACCTCACTGCAGCCACCTATGTGATCCACCTCGACCCCTGGTGGAACCCCGCCGCCGAAGACCAGGCCACCGATCGAGCCCACCGCATCGGGCAGTCCCGCACCGTGACCGTCTACCGACTCATCGCCGAAGGCACCGTTGAGGAGGGCGTACTGGAGATGCAGGCTGCCAAGAGGGAGCTGGTTGACAGCATCCTCGAAGGCACCCGATCTCGGCGCACTCCCTCGCTCGACGAGCTGCTCGCACTTCTCCAGGGAGACTGAGCGATTCCGCATCCATGTTTTTCAAAAAAATGCGCCGTGGGGGGGTCCAAAATCGCACCGGTACCTGCCCATGGAGTGTGACGACCGCCACGCACAGCCCTACACCCGGAGGCACCATGTCCCGCAGCTCCCGCACCCGTCGCCGCCAACGCAAGGCTCGCCGCCAGGCCATCCGGTCCGGTCAGCGTCCCGCGCACCGCGAGTCCCTCCCCCTGCGTCCAGAGGAGCACGTCGAGGTGCACGGCCCCATCCAGTGGCGCGACCCGCGCACCCGCTGGACCGGCCTCCGCGCACGAGGCGGCCAGACCGTCTCGTTCCGAGGCACCGGCCTGCGATTCGACGTCGATTTCAGCACTGCGAACCCCACCGAAGCCTTTGTCGATGCTGTGCGGTCGGCCCTCGCGGCGGCCCCAACGGTCGACTGAATTCGGTCGGTTCTGCCCCAAGACGCAGCGCTCGCCCGTTTTCTTCCTCCTGTTCGTTCTTCATCTCTCACGCACCGGTCTTCGCTTCGGTGCAGCCTCGCCGGCTGCCACCGCGAGACCCCTCGCACACGCCCTGCGTGGGCCGTGCCTCTGTTCTTCCCGTGTGTTCTTTCCATGGAGCCAACCATGCCCAAGTCCCCAACCACCCGTCGAGCCTCCATCCTCTCCACTCCCTACCCATCGCCCATCGCCCACCTTGGCGACGTTCGCGAGATGGTCCGCTTGCATGCCCAGGAGCACCAGCTCACCGAAGCGGTCGATGGCCAGCTGCGCGCCTTCCGACGGGGCCCCGACCCCACCATCGCCGAGAGCAAGCTGCCCGCCGTCAAGCGCAAGCTGCGCACCCTCAAAAAACGCATTCACAGCCGCGAGCGGGCCACCACCGAGGCCGGCACCCCCCTTCCGATCGACACCCTCTGCGCACAGCTCGACCTCTCCATGCTCGACCGCACCGTGATGCTCCTCGCGTCTCTCACCGCGCTCGATCTTTCCGTGGAGGATGACTTTCATGCCATCTGCGACAGCACCGGAAGCCACCTCACCGTGATGGCCGTCCTCAAATTCATGCACCTGTCGCTCCCCGAGCAGCTCGCGGCCCGCGCCCGGTTCCGGGCTGATGCGCCTCTTCGGGCCCGCGACCTGATCACGCTCGGACTCGGCCGGCGCGCCACCAGCCCCGAAGATCTCCTCCGTGCCGACATCAGCCTCACCCCGCAGGCGCTTGCCCTGATCCTCGGCGACGACCAGCTGAGCGACGAGCTCGTGGAGTTTTCCAGCATCGAGACCCCTCTCGCCTCGTTCGACCGCGTGGTGCTTCCCACAGACGACCTGAACCGCATCCTCGCCATCGTGGATGGCCACGAACACTGGCATGAAGCCCGCGCACGCTGGGGCCTCGACCGCACCATCACCTACGGCCGGGGCTCCTTTCTGCTGTTCAGCGGCCCACCGGGCACCGGCAAGACCCTTACCGCCCACGCGGTCGCGCATCGCCTTGGCAAGCGGGTGCTCTCGGTCGACATCCCCACTCTGGTAGAGCATGTCGACAACATGCGCCTGTTGCCTGGCCTGTTCCGAGAAGCGCGCCTGCGGGGTGCCGTGCTGTTCTTCGACGAGTGCGAGACCTTCTTCGAGAGCCGCCGACGCGGCAACCAGCTCATGACCATCCTGCTTGCAGAGCTCGAGCGCTTTGATGGCATCGCAGTCATGGCCACCAACCTGCCCGAAAACCTCGATGAGGCTCTCTTTCGACGACTGTTGGTGCACGTTCGATTCGAGGCGCCTGCCGCGCCGGAGCGCACCGCGATCTGGCACCATCACCTGCCAGAGGAAGCGCCACTTGCACCCGATGTGGGTGTGCAATCTCTCGGGCTGCGCTACCGCCTGACTGGCGGCCAGATCAAGAACGCCACGCTCAATGCCTTTGCGGCAGCGTACACACGCAGTGGGGCCCAGGGTCCGATCACCATGGCAGACCTCGAGCGGGCCGCCCGCGACCAGCTTCGGCCGCTCACTCATCGCGATGACCACGTCAATGCCGAGTGGTCTGAGGTGCGGCTCGACTCGGTGCATCTCCCGAAGCACCTCCATCACGTGCTGCGAGAGTTCCTCGGAATGGCCCGAGAGCAGCGCCTGATTCGCGAGGAGTGGGGCGTCGCACGCGGTGAGAGTCCCGCACAGGTGCTGCTCATGCATGGGCCTCCAGGTACCGGAAAGAGCTTCTGCGCGCGCGCGCTGGCGGGCGAGCTCGGGCGTCCTCTGCTGCGTGTTGCTGTGGGTGGCCTGCGGTCCAAGTACGTGGGAGAGTCCGAACAGAAGCTCACCCGCCTGTTTCGTCAGGCCGCGCAGGAAGGCGCTGTACTGCTGCTGGATGAAGTAGACGCGCTCGTCTCCACGCGCGGAGACCATCGAGCGGCTCACCACGACGACGTACTCACCTCCACACTCCTCACCCTGCTCGACACGCACGACGGTGTGGTGGTGATGACCACCAACCGTCCCACGGCGCTCGATCCTGCACTCGCACGCCGGATCATCTGGCACCTCCAGGTGCCCCTGCCCGACGCCACCGCCCGCCTCAGCATCTGGCAGGCGATGCTGCCCCACACCGCGCCGCTCCATCCCAACCTCGATCTCGCCCATGTGGCTCGTCGTCCTGATCACCGAGGCGACGCTCGCCGACCTCACCATCATCTCCTGCGTGGGGCAACTGCGCCAAGTGAACATCATGGACAAGGTTTCGCGGATGCAGGACACGGCGCGCGCCTTCGCGGCGCTCAAGATCATCTGCGGGCTCAAGAAGCAGCCGCTC